>JAGREI010000036.1 GCA_020446625.1 Erythrobacter sp. | reverse complement strand
TTCAAGGGCGGGCTCTATTCGCCGCATTTCCAGACATACAACCGCAACAAGCAGTCGATCGCGCTCGATCCCAAGAACCCGGAAGACCTCGCCGTGCTGGATGCGCTGGTGGCAAAGGCCGACGTGTTCATCGAGAACTTCCGCCCCGGCGTGACCGAGCGGCTGAACGTCCATGCCGAACGCCTGCGCGCTCTCAACCCGCGGCTGGTCTATGCCTCGATCTCCGGCTTCGGCAGCGAAGGGCCGGATCGCGACCGGCCAGCCTTCGATACCGTGGCGCAGGCCGCCAGCGGGTTCCTGCGGCTGCTGGTCAATCCCGGCCATCCGCGCGTTGTCGGCCCCGCCGTGGCGGACGCGATGACCGGGTTCTACACCGCGCTGGGCGTGATGGCCGCGCTCAACGAACGGCACGAAACAGGGCAGGGCAGGCTGGTCGAATGCTCGATGTTCGAAGCCATGTGCCACTTCAACCTCGACGATTTCACGCACCTTTTGTCGGTGGACGAGGTGATGGGGCCGTACAGCCGCCCGCACGTTTCGCAGAGCTATGTGTTCGAATGTGCGGACGGCAAGTGGCTGGCGCTGCACATGTCCTCGCCGCCCAAGTTCTGGACCAACCTGGCCGAAACGGTGGGGCGTCCCGACATGCTGGACATGCCGCAGTTCGCCACGCGGGAGGCGCGGATTGCGCATTACGATGACGTGGTCGCCTTCCTCGCGCCGATTTTCGCCAGCCGCCCGCGCGACGAGTGGACCGCCGAACTGACTCGCCGTGAAGTACCCAACTCGCCCGTCCGCACTTCGCAGGAGGTGATCGACTGCGACCAGGCACAGGCTCTGGGGATCAAGGTAAGCGACCCCGCAGGCCCGATGGGGCCGTTCAGCACGATCCGCTTCCCGGTCAGCTTCGATGGCGAGCGGATGACCGATGTTATCGCGCCTCCCGTGCTCGATCAGCAAGGCGATGGCTTGCGCCAGACGGCGAAGGGCTGGACCGCGCCCGGCGAACGGAGTTAGACGTTATCAACAAGGGGCGCGCAGATGCCCTGTCACAAGCGATTCGATGAGAGAGGAAGCACCCATGGCCAACCTGCCCAGCCGCCTGCATCACACCGCCTATGTCACCAAGGACATGGAAGCCACGCGCCATTTCTACGAGGACGTACTGGGCCTGCCGCTGATCGCCACCTGGTGCGAGAGTGACGAGCTGTTCGGCAAGGAGCGCACCTATTGCCACTGTTTCTTCGGCATCGGTGACGGCGGGGCGCTGGCCTTCTTCCAGTTTGCCGACAAGGAGGACGAGAAGCTGTTCGTCCCCGACATGCCGCAAACTCCCTTTGTCCACCTCGCGCTCAACGTGGATGCAGAGTTCCAGCAGGCGGTGGAACAGCGCATCAAGGACAACAACCTCGAAGCCACATACGTGCTGGAACACGGCTATTGCCGCTCGGTCTACGTGGTCGATCCCAATGGCATGACCGTGGAGTTCACCATGGACGATCCGCGCGCCCCGGCGGGCGATGCCGAGCGCAAGGCCAAGGCGCATGATGAGCTGAAGCGGTGGCTGGCAGGCGATCATACCTCGAACAACACCTTCCGCGAGGATGCGGTGGAAGCGGCAGTCGGCGGCACCGGTTCCGAGTTCGCCGTCTGATGGCGCTTCCCCTGTTGCCGACTTCGCTGGTCGGCTCCTACGCCCAGCCCGAATGGCTGATCGACCGCGCCAAGCTGGCCGGTCGCTTCCCTCCGCGCACGCGGCAGAAGGAGCTGTGGCGCATTCCGGAGGACATGCTGGAAGAGGCGTGGGACGATGCCACCGTCTATGCCATCCACGAACAGGAACGCGCGGGCCTCGACATCATCACCGATGGCGAGATGCGGCGCGAGAGCTACTCCAACCGCTTTGCCACCGCGCTGGACGGGGTGGACATGGACAACCACGGCACCGCGCTTGACCGTTCGGGCGAGCCGGTGCCGGTGCCGCGCGTCACCGGACCGATCAGCCGTCGCCACGCGGTGCAGGTGCGCGATGTGGAGTTCATGAAGCTGCACACCGCCAAGCCGATCAAGATCACCGTTCCCGGCCCCTTCACCATGAGCCAGCAGGCGCAGGACGACTACTACGGAGATACCGAGGCGCTGGCCGTGGCCTATGGCAAGGCGGTGAACGGCGAGATCAAGGACCTGTTCGCCGCCGGGGCCGACGTGGTGCAGCTGGACGAGCCCTACATGCAGGCCCGCCCCGACAAGGCGCGCGCCTTCGGGCTGAAGGCTCTGGAGGTGGCGCTGGACGGCGTCACCGGCACCACCGCGCTGCACATCTGCTTCGGCTATGCCCACCTGATCCACGAGCGGCCCGAAGGCTACAGCTTCCTGCCCGAGCTGGCCGCCAGTCATGTGCAGCAGATCTCGATCGAGACGGCGCAGTCGAACCTCGATACCGCCGTGCTGGAGACGCTGCCGGGCAAGACCATCATCCTGGGCGTGCTCGACCTGTCGACGCACGAGGTGGAAACGCCTGACGTGGTCGCCGCGCGCATCCGCCGGGCGCTGCCGCATGTGCCGGTGGAACGCATCATCGTCGCGCCCGATTGCGGCCTCAAGTACCTCCCTCGCGAGGTGGCCTTCGGCAAGATGCAGGCCATGGCGCAGGGCGCAGCGATCGTGCGCGCCGAGCTGTCGTGAGCTTCGTCACCTCGCACACCGGCAGCCTGCCGCGACCTGACTACCTGCTCGACCTGGTCTTCGCTCGCGAAGGCGGAGAGCCGGTGTCCGAAGCCGCGTTCGATGCCGCCGTCGAACGCGCCACGGCGGAGGTGGTTGCGCGGCAGCGGCAGGCGGGCATTGCCGTCATCAACGATGGCGAGATGTCCAAGCCCAGCTATGCCACCTACATCAAGCACCGCCTGTCGGGCTTTGGCGGCGAGGCGGGGCAGTACGAGTTTGCCGATCTCGAAGCCTTCCCCGGCGCCAAGGCGCAGGTGTTCGGCAACCGGGGCAGGGCCAAACGCTCTGCCCCCGCCTGCACCGCGCCGATCACGGTGATCGACATGGAAGCCCCCCGGATCGACGCCGAACGGCTGACCCGGCTGGCTGATGGCCAAGCCACCTTCATGTCCGCCGCCAGCCCCGGCGTGACCGCGCTGTTCTTCCCCAACCAGTACTACGCCAGCGACGAGGACTACGTCTTCGCCCTGGCCGAGGGGTTGCGGCACGAGTACGAGACGATCGCCAAGACGGGCATCACCTTGCAGGTCGACTGCCCGGACCTTGCCATGGGCCGCCATGTGCAGTTCACCCACCTCAGCCTGGCGGACTTCCGCAAGCGCATCGGCATGAACGTGGCCGCGCTCAACCATGCCTTGCAGAACGTGCCTGCCGAGCAGTGCCGGATGCACCTGTGCTGGGGCAACTACCCCGGCCCGCACCATTGCGACGTGGACCTGGCCGACATTGCCGACGTGGTCTGGAGCGCCAAGCCGCAGACCGTGCTGCTGGAAGGCGCCAACCCGCGCCATGCGCACGAGTTCGCTTACTTCGAGGCTAACCCCTTGCCCGACGACAAGGTGCTGTGTCCCGGCATGGTCGAGCCGCAATCGCCTTACATCGAGCATCCGCGCCTGATCGCCCAGCGCATCGGCCGCTATGCCGACCTGCTGGGGCGCGAGCGGGTGATGGCAGGCGTCGACTGCGGCTTCTCGGTCCACGCGGGCAGCAACTCGGTCGATCCCGAGGTGGTCTGGGCCAAGCTCGCCGCGCTGGCGGAAGGGGCGGAGCTCGCCTCGGCGCAGTACCGCTGATCGCTTCTCGTTTGTCGATAAGGTGTGACAGGTGTGACACTGTCCTGAGGCAAAAAGCAGACCGTCAGCCAAGGCTGCAAAAGTGCCAGCCTTTCCGGGCAATTGGGTCAACCTGCGCGCAACAATCGAAGCCATGCGGGCAAGCGAGCAGCAATTGCCCCATGTAGGAAAGCGCACATGCCCCAGCCAGCAGTTGCAATCGCCTCGCGCTTGCGGCAGCTACCGCCAGAGGGGGAGGTGACCGCATGGCCGGATTGCTGACAGAACCCGCAAGCCATAGCCCGGCAATCGCTGACCTGTTGCGATCGATAGCCCTGTTCCAGGGCCTCGATGCAGAGAGCCTGGCCGATGTCTGCCCCACCGCAGAACAGTTCACGCTCGCCGCGGGCCAGGTGCTGTTCGCCCAGAACGATCCGGGCGACGGCGCCTACCTTGTCGGCAGCGGCAGCCTGTCGGTCTATGGCCGCACGCCGGGGGACGGCGAACGCTTGCTGACAAGGGTCGGCCCGCAGGAAGTGGTGGGCGAATTCTGCCTGCTCGATGGCGGCAGGCGATCGGGCGAGGTGCGGGCGGATGAGCCGGTCAGCGGCTATCGCATCGACCGTGAGAAGTTTGCCGCCCTTCGCGCAGGGGGGCGCGCGGTGGCCTTCGAGGTGTTGCGGCGGTTGCAGCAGGCGGTGGCCAGTCGCACGCGCGAGACAATCGAGGAAATCGCCGCCGTGGTCGCACCGGCAGCTGCGGAGCCGGTCAGCCTGCAAGACCGCGCCTGCACTCCTGCCGAACCGGCCCAGTGCCAGGCACTGCTCCACGCCTTTCCCGGCTTCGATGGCTTCAGGGCCGAGGACTGGGCGCCCTTCGCCGGGCTTTGTGGCCGGTTCGAGCTGGCGCGCGGGGACATGGTCGAACCCGGCGTGGAGCCGTTCGGCGCGCTTTACGTCATCGCGCGCGGGGCCTTGCGCGTGCGCCTGCCGGGCGCGGCACCGACGCAGCAACTGCTGATCCGTGGCCCCGGCTCGCTGGTCGGCACGGCGGCACTGGTGCAGGGCGGTGACTGGCCCGCCATGGTCGACGTGCGCGAAGACGCCGTGATCTTTGCGCTGCCCGCCCATGCCTTCGCGGCGATCTGCCATCCGCAGTCAGCGATGGAGCGGCGGCTGTTCGACATGCTGGGACGCCAGCTGACCACGGACCTGCGCCGCATCTCGCGGGTGCAGACGCGGGTGGAACTTGCCAGCTTGGTGCAGGCAAGCAATGCTTTGGGGAGTGTGGGCTGATGTGCCGCCTGCTGGGCTATCTCGGGCCGCCGGTGCTGCTGGATGACCTGATCATCAAGCCCGATAACGCGCTGATATCGCAGACCACGCAGGCGCAGATGCTGGCCATGCTCAATATCGCCGGGTTTGGCCTGGCGGCGTGGGACGATCACATGGCAGAACCGCACCTGCCGCTAACCTTCCGTTCCACCCAGGTTGCCAATTTCGACCAGAACCTGCGGATGCTGACGCGCAAGCTGCGCGTGCGGGCGCTGGTGGCGCACCTGCGCGGGGTGCCGCTGGACGGCAATGCCACGATCAACCAGCAGAGCCTGCATCCCTTTTCCATGGCGGGAACCCCGCTGGTGCTGGCGCACAACGGCGACCTGGCCAGCTTCAGCGAGATGCGCTTTGCGCTGGTGGAATACCTGAAGCCCGCCATCGCCCGGCAGATCACCTCGCAGATCGACAGCGCCTGGCTCTATGCCCTGGTGCTGTCGCAGTTCGATGATCCGGCCGGGCCGTTCACGGTGGACGAGATATTCCGCGCCGTGGAAGCCGCACTGGCGATCGTGCGGCGCGTAAGGTCGCAGCTGGGGATCACCCAGTCATCATCGGTGAACCTGGTGGTCAGCGACGGGCGCAGCATTGTCGCCACGCGCTTCACCTTCGATTTCGGCTGCTACGACACGCCGCCGCACCAGGGCGGGGTGGAATTCCTCAGCCAGTGGTTCACCGTGGGCACGCACTACACCTTTGCCGATGACGAGTGGAAGATGACCGGCGGCACCGGCGCAGCCACCTTGGTGACGTCCGAACCGCTGACCCGCGACATATCGACCTGGGTGGAAGTTCCCGAATATTCCGCGCTGCTGGTGAGCGGGGAGGGAGCGCAGGTGTCCCGCCGGATCGTGCCGCTCGACGTCTAGCGCGACTGGTCCTGCGCGCGGCCGGATGGCGCGGCACGGTGTCATCAGATTGCCATGCAGGTGACGCCAAACTGACAATAAGCCCCCCTAACGACGCCCTCGTCAATGAATGAGGGTTCATCGCCATGTCCAAGTTTCGTTTGCTGGCTGCTGCCAGCGTCTCTGCTCTTGCCTTTACCGCCATGCCCGCGCTCGCGGGTGATCTTGACGGGGTCGTGATCGACGCGACCGAAACGGTCGCGCTGCAATCGGCGGTGGTAAGCATCCCCGCGCTCGGCCGTGAAGTCGCCACCGGCGCCGATGGCTCCTATCGCATCGCGGATCTTCCTGCGGGAACATACGATGTGCAGGTCCGCTATGTCGGTGCTGCCACCGTGACGCGTTCGGTTACCGTGCCGCAGGATGGCAGCGTGACCGCCAACTTCACCCTGGGCGGCGACAGCGCGATCCTGGTGATCGGCCAGTCGGCCAACCAGGCCAGCGCGCTCAGCCGCGAATATGCCGCCGACGGCATCACCGATGTGCTGACCCGTGACGCCATCGGCCAGTTCCCCGATCAGAACGTGGCGGAAAGCCTGCGACGCCTGCCGGGCATCAACGTGCTGAACGACCAGGGCGAAGGCCGCTTCGTCTCGGTACGCGGGCTAGACCCCGAACTGAACGCCACCTCGCTCAACGGCGTGCGCGTGCCTGCGCCCGAAAGCGACGTGCGCTCGGTGGCGCTCGACGTGATCTCGTCCGACATCATCGAATCGATCGAAGTGCGCAAGTCGCTCACGCCGGACATGGATGCCGATACAATCGGCGCCTCGATCGAGATCAACACCACCAGCGCCTTCAGCCGCCGCCGCGATCTGCTCTCTGTGCGGCTGGAAGGCAGCTACAACGACTATGTCGGCACGGTCACGCCCAAGGCCAGCGTCGATTTCGCCACGCGGCTGACCGACAACTTCGGCGTCTCGGGTGGCCTCAGCTACTACCGGCGCGAGTTCGAGACCGACAATATCGAAGCCGCCGACTGGAATACCGCCGCCGGGATCGACTTCGCGGAATCGGTCGAATACCGCGACTACGACGTCACCCGCGAACGGATCAGCGGTACGCTGAACTTCGATTACCGCGCTTCGCCCGACACCATGCTGTTCCTGCGCGGCAACATGAGCCAGTTCGACGATCACGAATACCGCCGTCGCACCACGCTGATCTTCAACGAAGACCCGGCCTCGGGCGATGCCAACAGCGCCTTCTTCACCGATGCCGATGGCCGCATCGAAGTGCGCCGCGACCTGAAGGACCGCTTCGAACGGCAGCGCATCTCCACCATCCAGGCCGGGTTCGATCACGACGACGGCGAATGGATGGCCAGCGGTTCGGCCAGCTATGCGCGGTCGAGCGAGCTGGAGGACTTCTCGATCGATCCCATGCGCTTCCGCGCGCGGTTCAACGGGGACGGGCTCGACATCGCCATGGACTATTCCGACCCGCGGCTGGTGCTGTTCACCGCTTCGGGCAATACCGCCGACTTCCTCGATCCCGCAAACTACGGTTTCAACCGGGTGGAGCTGACCACGCTGAGCGACAGCGTCGACGAGGAATTCGCCCTGCGCGGCGACCTTGGCCGCTCCTGGGCCACGGCGGGCGGCGAGCTGACCCTGCAAAGCGGGGTGAAGCTGCGCTGGCGCGACAAGAGCTATGACTTCAACGGCACCTATTACGGCGATTACAACGGCGACTTCACCCTGGCCGACGTGCTGGGATCGCAGACTTACCGCCTGCTCGACATGGGGCCGGTGGCCGATCGCCTGGCACCGGCGCAGTTCTTCCTCGCCAACCAGGGCAATTTCGAGATCGACCAGTACGAGACCAATCTGCTCTCACTTCCCAGCGACTATGCCAGCGAGGAAAACGTCTTCGCCGGCTACCTGCTGGGCCGCTATTCGAGCGACAGCCTGCGCGTGATCGGCGGCCTGCGGGCCGAGCGTACCGAGGTGCACCTGGCGGGCCAGCTGGTGGTGGACGATGGCGACGATGTGACCGACGTGATTCCGGTCGCCTTCGATCGTTCCTACACCGACTGGCTGCCCAGCTTCACCTTGCGCTATGAACCGCAGCGCGACCTGGTGCTGCGCCTGGCGGGCTATCGCAGCCTGGTGCGTCCCAAGCTGTCGCGCCTCGCCCCGCGCTATACGATCAACGAGGATCTGGAGGCCGAATTCGGCAATCCCGACCTGCTGCCCTACCGCGCATGGAACGCCGATGCGGCGGTGGAATACTACTTCTCCTGCAACGGTGCGCTGTCGTTCGGCATGTTCTACAAGTCGATCGACAACTTCATCGTCGACCAGACTATCCAGCAGGACGGCACCTTCCAGGGCATCGACTACGAACAGCTGACCCGCGCGATCAACGGCGAGACCGCAGAGGTGTTTGGTTTCGAGCTGAGCGCCAGCCAGCAGTTCGATTTCCTGCCCGCTCCGTTCGACGGGTTGCTGGTGCAGGCCAACTACACCTACACCGATGCCACCGGCACCGTGCTGAACGACGGCGACATCACCGATCCGCGGCAGATCTCGCTGCCGTCCTCCTCGCGCCACACCGGCAACCTGTCGATCGGCTACGAATCGGGGCCGCTCGAACTGCGCGCTGCGGGAACCTATCGCAGCCGCTATCTCGACGAACTGGGCAGAGATCCCAGCACCGATCGCTATGTCGACAACCACTTCCAGCTCGACCTGACGGCCAAGTACCGGGTGACCGACAACGTCCGGCTGTTTGCCGAATGGATCAACGTCAACAACGCGCGCTACTTTGCCTACCAGAACTACGGCGGTCGCCAGCGGCTGTTGCAGTACGAGGAATACGGCCCGACCGTGAACTTCGGCGCGCGGGTGAACTTCTGATGCGCGCGGTCTGCTGGCTGGGTGCCCTGGGCCTGCTCGCGGGCTGTGCCACCACGCCGGTGGGCCTGCCACCCGTGGCCGTCACGGCCACGGGCGAAACGCGGCCGGTCGGCACCGCCAATGCCGACGCGGCGGACGATCCCGCGATCTGGCGCAACGCGGCAGACCCGTCCGCCAGCCTGATCGTGGCGACCGACAAGCGCGCGGGCCTCTACGTCTATGGGCTAGACGGCGCGGTACGCAGCTTCATCGATGCCGGTGAAGTCAACAATGTCGACCTGCGCCAGCTGGCCGACGGGCGGGTGGTCGTGGTGGCAAGCGACCGCAACGATCGCACGCAGGCCGCCTTGCAGGTCTACCAGCTGGATACCCGCGACGGCACGCTGGCGCTGCTGGGAAGGACACCGGGCGGGGCGGGCGAGGGTTATGGCCTGTGCCTGGGCCTGACGCACGGCGAACTGCGCGCCTACTCGGTGCTGAAGGAAGGCCACATCCACGAATATCGCCTGGCGCTGGAGGGCGAACCGGTTGCCACGCCGGAACGCACTTTCACCGTCCCCACCCAGGCCGAAGGCTGCGTGGTCGACGATCGCCATGGCGCCCTGTTCGTGGCGGAGGAAGACGCCGGAATCTGGCGCTTTGTCCCCGGCACAAGCACCGGCGAACTGGTCGCCGCCGTCGACAACCGCCAGCTGGTGGCCGACGTGGAGGGCCTGGCACTGGCGCCATCGGGGGAGACTGCCGGTTACCTGATCGCCTCAAGCCAGGGAGACAACGCCTACGCGGTGTTCAGCCTGCCCGAGATGACCCCGGTCGGCCGCTTCCACATTGCCGCAGGAACACTGGGCGCAACCGAGGAAACCGACGGCATC
Organism: Erythrobacter sp.; assembly: GCA_020446625.1. Classification (GTDB taxonomy): domain Bacteria; phylum Pseudomonadota; class Alphaproteobacteria; order Sphingomonadales; family Sphingomonadaceae; genus Alteraurantiacibacter. The sequence goes on along the minus strand of JAGREI010000036.1, from coordinate 6,564 downwards.
GACCTGGTAACCGGCAGCTTCGGCGCAGACTATCCGCAAGGTCTGTTCGTGGCGCAGGACGGCCAGAACCAGCCAGCGGCGCAGAACTTCAAGCTCGTCTCGTGGGAGGCTATCCGGGCGGCACTGGGGCTGTGATTGCGGGGCTGGGGCTGCTTTGGGGGGCGGGGATGCCGCGCGCTATGCCTGCCTGCGGCGGGATATGAGCCTCAAGACGGCGCGTGTGAGTGGGTTCTGATGGAGGCTGTCTCTTCGCCCGCCATCCTCACCTGTTTTCAAATGGTATGACAGCGCATGAAAGTAGGTTATGCGTCAGCCATGGGGGAAAATACACCGCACATCGTGTTGCGCCTCAACACGAAAGAGCCAATTGAGCTTTCAGACTTTGTTCGTGCGTTCACCTCACTTGGGAACGAATACGAGCGGTTCCTTCGAGAGCAACGGCCCGACATGGCCGATCATTCGACCATGTATGTTAAGCAGGTTCGCGAAGGCTCGATCGAAGCAGAGTTGTGGAACTACGCGCCGGTGCTTGCGGCGGCTGCGATCACGCACATGGACCAACTTCTGATCCTTGAGCAATTCGTGAAGCAATATGGGAAGCGCCTCAGGTCATTTTTCGTCGAAGGTGGAAGGCTACCCGATGCCGGAAAAAGGGAGTTGAACGACTTCATGGGGCAGGTGGCGGCCATTGCCAATGATCCCAACGGCACTGCAGAGATCAAAGCGGCAACCTACGAAGACAAGCAGCGGCAGGTCAAAGCGGCCGTTCGTTTTGACACTAAGCAGGCTAGGATCGCGACCCGTCAGATTGAGGCTCAAAAGCGCGAAATGGAAAGCAAGAATGACGCTGACCACAAGCGCGTTCTAATGCGTTTTGTTAGGCCATCGATCGAGAAGGTTACCAGTCACAAGCGCACCGGGGAGCGCGCGCTGATTGAAGCTGTCCACGAAAAGCCGCTTGCCGTATTCTACGCGTCCGACTTGGCTCGCGATCGTATCCAGCATGAGATGAAGGTGGGTGAGGCGAACATCTTTCACCTGCTCTTCGATGTGGATGTGAACGTCGAATTCAGTAACGGCAAGCCTGTCGCCTATCGAATCATGGCCGTCCATGACATCACGGATTCGCCTGAAAGTGACGCCGAATAGGGACAAGACCCACTGAGTTAGATGAAATGTTAGACAGCGTGGCAACGCTGCAACAGCACTTCACTAACTCACTGTAAATATTTGGATTTTGGTGGACGCACTAGGGCTCGAACCTAGGACCCGCTGATTAAGAGTCAGCTGCTCTACCAACTGAGCTATGCGTCCATTCCGGCGAAATCGCTGGAGCCCCGGAAACCGTCTGCGAATCGCCGGGAGGCGTCCATATAGCGGCTGTCGCGCGCGTGAGAAGGGGCTATTTCGGCTAAATTGCAGTTTCAGAAACCGGGGCGACTTGCCTGCCGGTTCCAGCGTTCCACCATCATCAGCGAACCCACGCAGATCATGTTGGTCATCATCGAGCTGCCGCCGTGGCTCATGAAGGGCAGGGGGATGCCCACCACCGGGGCCAGGCCCATCACCATCATCAGGTTCACGCCGACATAGAAGAAGATCGTCGCCGTCATCCCGCCTGCCAGCAGCCGCGGGAATACCCCGTTGGCGTCACGCGCCACCTGCATTCCCCAGCGCAGCACGATGCCGAACACCAGCAGCACGAAGATGCCGCCCATCAGGCCCCATTCCTCGGCCATGGTGGCGAAGACGAAGTCCGTATGCGGTTCGGGCAGGTAGTCGAGCGCGCTTTGCGAGCCGTTGCCGAAGCCCTTGCCGAAGATCCCGCCCGAACCGATGGCGATCTTCGACTGGGTGATATGATAGCCGGTGCCGAGCGGGTCGCTCTCGGGGTCGAGGAAGGTCAGCACGCGCTGGCGCTGGTAATCGTGCAAGCCGAAGAAAAAGGCCAGCGGGATCGCCACCAGCGCGGCCAGGCCGCCGCCGATGAACCATTTGCGCGGGATGCCCGCCAGGAACATCACCACCGCTCCGCCAAAGCCGATGGCAAGCGCCGTGCCCAGGTCCGGCTGGATCAGCACCAGCGCCATCGGCAGGCCCATCAGCGCGCCGGGCACCACCAGCGCTTTCCAGTTGCCCATCATCCCGGCGGGCATCCCGTGAAAGAAGGCGGCCAGGATCAGCACGATCCCCGGTTTCATCAGTTCCGACGGTTGCAGCGTCATGAAGCCCAGGTTCAGCCACCGCTGGCTGCCGCCGCCGACGAAGCCCAGCGCCTCCACCAGCAGCAGCAGGAAGATGATCGCGGCATAGACCGGTATGGCGGCCAGCCGCGCCCATTCCTCGGGAAAGCGCGACATAACCAGCGCCAAGGTCAGGAACACGCCGTACCGCACCAGGTGCGATGTGGCGTAGGGGCTCATCGAACCGCCTGCCGCCGAATGCAGCACTGCTGCGCCGAACATCACCAGCAAGGTGAGCGGAATCACCACGCGCCAGGGGAATTCCGCCAGCGGGGCGGGCAGGGTGATCTTGCGGCTCATTCTTCGCCATCCGCTGCGGTGGGCGGGGGAGTAGGTGCGGGTGCAGGCGTGGGCGTGGGCGCGGGCGTGGGCGCAACTGGCGGCGTCACGGCGGAAGCGGGCAGGCGTGCCTCTGCCTCGACCTGCTGCGGCCGGGTGTCGATCTCCGGCGACGGCGGCACGGTGACGCCGGCGGCAGCGGCAAACGAGGCATATTCCTGCGCCATGCGCTGCTGCGGCGTGCCGCCCCAGCCGGCTTCTAGCCGGTGCAGGATGTCGATCCCGGCAACCGGATCGAACAGGTAGGTCATGGTATCGCGCGCGATCGGTGCGGCGGCGCGCGAGCCGAAGCCGCCGTGCTCGATCGTCACCGCCATGGCATAGCGCGGATTGTCGGCCGGGGCGTAGCAGATGAAGTGCGAATGATCGCGCGATGCCCAGTCGCTGATATGCCCGCGACTGACCATGGTGCGCACCTGCGCGGTGCCGGTCTTGCCCGCCAGCTTCACCCCGTCGATGTCGATCCGCGCCACGCCCGCGGTGCCGTGGCCGTTGACCACGCGGAACATGCCTTCGCGCGTCACCGCCATCTGTTCGGGGGTGAAGGGCAGTTCCGGCCCCAGCGGCTTGGGCTGGCCGAAGATCAGCGATGGCAGCAGGTCACGGCCCGAAGCGATGCGTGACGTCATCACCGCCAGTTGCAGCGGATTGGCCAGCACATAACCCTGGCCGATCGAGGCGTTGAGCGAATCCGCCGCGCTCCATTCCTGGTCGTACCGGCGCATCTTCCACGCCGAATCCGGCACCGTGCCATAGCGTTGCGAAGTGCCGGGCAGGTCGAATTCCTGGCCCAGGCCGAACAGCCGCGCGACTTCCGCGATGGCATCGTATCCGACCTGGTGCGACATGTGCCAGAAGTAGGTGTTGCAGCTCTTCTCGATCGCCGTGCGCATGTCGACCACGCCGTGCACCGCGTCGCAGCGGAAGAAGCGGCTGCCCAGCTGGTAGCCACCGGGGCAGGAAACCCGCTCCTCCGGGTCAATGCCCAGCCGTTGCAGCGCCAGCGTCGCCATCGGCTTGACCGTCGATCCCGGCGGGTAGAGCCCGCGCACCGCCTTGTTGAGCAAGGGGATGTGGTCGTTCTCGTTGAGCATCTGCCAGCGCAGCCGTCCGATCCCGCCGATGAAGCTGTTGGGATCGAAGGAGGGCATGGAAGCGAGCGCGAGGATGCCGCCCGTCTCGCAATCGATCACCACCGCGCCGCCCGATTCCAGGCCCATCCGGCGCGAGAGGTAATCCTGCAAGGGGCCGTCGATGGTCAGCTGGACCGGGTCGCCCTGCACGTCGTCGCGGGTTTCCAGGTCGCGCACGATGCGGCCTTGCGCGGTCACTTCCACCCGGCGCGCGCCGGGGACGCCGCGCAGCGTCAGTTCGAAGTCCTTCTCCAGCCCGTCCTTGCCGATCTTGTAACCGGGGGTGACCAGCAGCGGGTTGGGGTCTGCGTCGAATTCCTCCGCCGAAGCGGCGCCGACATAGCCGATCAGGTGGCCCACCGAAGGGCCGGTGGGGTAATAGCGGGTATAGCCGCGCTGTGGCACCACGCCGGGCAGGTCGGGCAGGCGCACGCTGACGGCGGCGAAGTCCTCGTAGCCCAGGCCCGATGCGATCTCCACCGGCTGGAAGCTGTGCGAGCTGTCGACGTGATCGTGCAGGTCGGCCACGCGCGCGGCATCCAGACGCAGCAGCTGGCCCAGCGTCTCGATCTCGCCATGCGGGTCGGTCAGCCGTTCGGGGATCACGTCGACGCGGAAATCGGCGCGGTTGGAGGCGAGCGGGTTGCCGTAGCGATCGAGGATCCAGCCGCGCCGGGGCGGGATCAGCGACAGGTTCACCCGGTTGCTTTCCGCCTCCAGCGAATACTTCTCGTTCTCGGCCACCGCGACATAGCCCATGCGCGCGGCCAGCAGCAGCCCCACGCCGCCCATCACCCCGCCCACCACGAAGCTGCGGCGGTCGAATTCCTGTTTCAGCGAGTGGGCGGTTTCCTGGCGAGCCATGCTTAGCGGAACATTGGCTTGAACCGCCGCAGGCGCAAGCGGTCGAGTACCGAAACCAGGCTGACGACGATGGGAAAGGCCACCAGCGAGAGCAGGATCTGCGGGATCAGCAGGTAGAGCTGGGACAGCGCGAAGCCGGTTCCCGAAAGCAGCGCGGCCACCACCAGGTAGATCGGCACCAGAATGCAGGCGAGCAGCCAGTCCTGCCAGAAATTGCGCCAAGGAAAGCGCGCCTCCAGCAGTTCCAGCCCGATCATGGTGAGCGAGAACAGCAGCACGCCGCAGCCCAGCGGCTGGCCCGAGAACAGGTCATCCACCAGGCCCAGCGGCAGGCCCGCCCACATCGGCAGCAGGCCGGGCCGCGACAGGCGCCAGCCCAGCAGCATGATATAGCCCAGCGGCGGAAAGACCGGGGCAGGGGCAATGATCGGCAGCAGCGGGGTGAGCGAGCCGAGCATGATGGTCAGCCACGGAATGCCGTAGACCAGCGCCAGCGAATGGTCGCGGTTGATCTTGCTGCCATAGGCATCGCGGCGGGAATTGGGGTTGAGCCGCTCCATCACTCCCCCGGTGCTTCGGGGGTGGGGCCAGGGGTGGGGGCGGTGACGGGTTCGGCGGCGGCTTCCACCAGCTGGCGCTGCCAGATCGGCTGCACCACCACCACGTCGGTGGCGGCAGGGTTGCCCAGCAACTGGCCCACCGCGCCATCGTCGGTGATCTCGCTCACCATGGCCACGGCCACGCCGGGATGGAACATGCCGCCCGCGCCGGAGGTGACGAAGATGTCGCCCACTTCCAGCGGGTTCACGCCCAAGTTGATCAGGCGGATGCGCAGCGATCCATCGGCGCGGCCTTCGGCAAAGGCCACCACGTTATCGGTCGCGCGGCGCACCGGCACGATGGAGTCGGTATCGGTCAGCAGCAGCACGCGCGATGTGCTGGAACCGGCTTCCACCACGCGGCCCACCAGGCCCATGGGCGATGTCACCGGCATTCCCGGTTCCACGCCGTCGCGCCGCCCGGCCGAAAGGTAGGCATAGCGCCGCGCGCTCGATGATGTGGAGCCGATCAGCCGGGCCACGGCCACCGGTTCCACGTCGGATTCGGTCAGGCCCAGCACGCCGCGCAGGCGCTGGTTTTCCTGCGCCAGCGCCTCTGCCTCCACCAGCCGGACGCGGGCGATGGCCAGTTCCTCTTCAAGCTCGGCGTTACGGCTGCCGGCCTCGTAATATCCGGCGATCGCTTCGAAGAAATTGCGCGTACCCACGCGCGTGGCGGCGCCCGCTTCGCCCACCGGGGCGGTGGCGTCGGCAGCCATCGAGCGCAGCCCGCTGAAGGCTTCGGGACGCATCAGCGATACGGCAAGCAGCAGCACGCCCAGGACCGCGCCCAGCGTGGCGGCGACATAGCTGGTGAACAGCCCCAGTTGCGCCTTCTTGTTCGATCCCGAACGCTGCTGCTTTGTGGTGGGCGGTGCCATAACCGCCGGGCCCTCCGTTGCTCCGTATGCGTCAGGCGGTCATCAGCACGCCGCGATAGATCGGGTCTTCCATCGCCTTGCCGGTGCCGATGGCGACGCAGGTGAGCGGATCTTCCGCCACGCTGACGGGCAGGCCGGTCTCTTCCTTGATGTGATCGTCCAGCCCGCGGATCAGCGCGCCGCCGCCGGTGAGCACGATGCCCTTGTCGACGATGTCGGCCGAGAGCTCCGGAGGCGTGCGCTCGAGCGCCGTCATCACGGCCTCGACGATCGCGTTGATCGGCTCGGCGAGCGCGTCGCGAATCTCGTCGCTGTTGACGACGACGGTCTTGGGAACGCCGGCCACGAGGTCGCGTCCCTTGACCTCCATCGTGGCGGGCTCGTCGTCGGGGTACGCGTTGCCGATCGTGCACTTCACGCGCTCGGCGCTCTGCTCACCGATCAGCAGGTTGTACTTGCGCTTCATGTACGCGACGATCGCCTCGTCCATCTTGTCGCCGCCGAC
>JAGREI010000362.1 GCA_020446625.1 Erythrobacter sp. | reverse complement strand
ATGATCGCCAAGCTGATCGTCTACGGCCGCACCCGCGAAGGTTGCCTGATGCGCCTGCGCCGCGCGCTGGAGGAAATGGTGATCTCGGGCGTGAAGACCTCGATCCCGCTCCACCAGGAACTGATCCGCCAGCCCGACGTGATCAGCGGCGACTACACGATCAAGTGGCTGGAGGAATGGCTGGCTGAACGCGAGGCTGGATGAAAGCCGCGCTGCGCTGGATTGTCGATGGCCTCTTCGCCATCTTCAATCTGGTGCTGATGTTCTACGCCGCAGATCAGGACATCGTCGACAGCGGCGTACTTGCCTGGCTGCTGCTGATGGTTCTGCAATTCCTGGCCATCGTGATTCACGAGAGCGGTCACGCGGTGGCCGCGCATTGCGCCGGAGCCCGGCTGCTGACATTCTGCGTGGGCTGGTTCGCCTATGATTTTCGCAAGCGCCGTTGGGAAAGCCAGCGCGGGGGAAATCGCGAAGTGGGCGGCTACGTCGCCTTTGCTTTCGAACGCCACGGCACGGATACACCTGCCAGACGCGCGTGGATTGCTGCCGCCGGTCCGCTGGCCAACGTGGCGACGGCGGCCGTGCTGCTGCTTGCCATGCAACTACCGTCACAGCCTCCCCTCGCCACCGAGCCTGTGGCCGTGGTGGCAGGGCAGCCTCCTGCTGGCACGGCGATCACCCGCCTTCCCGACGCCGATACGCTTGAGGCGATTTATGATGATTATCAGGCTAGGCGCGCTGCCGAACAACGCGCGCAGCTTGCCGAAGCACTGGCGCGCGTCTTTTCCATCCTGTCGCTGGCAATCGCCGCCCTCAATCTGATCCCCTTCGACGGCAGCGATGGGCAGGGCATCTGGCGCGCACTTCGACGACATCCGGCTCGTCGCTGATTGCGGGGACAATTGTTCCTTGTGCGAGGGGGCAAGTCTGGTCAGCCGCAGGCCGATTGACTAGGCCCTGATCCATGCCTGATCTTTACGATATTGGTGCTCTCGTCGGCGGCCTGGTGCTGCTGGTCGTCGGCGGCGACCTGATGGTGCGCGGCGCGGTGCGGTTGGCCGAGCGGCTGGGGCTGTCGCCCATGCTGATCGGGCTGGTGGTGGTGGGCCTTGGCACGTCCACGCCCGAACTCGCCGCCAGTGTGCAGGCGGCCTTGGCCGGATCGCCGGGGATCGCGCTGGGCAATATCGTCGGCTCGAACATGGCCAATGCGCTGCTGGTGCTGGGCGCATCGGCCTTGATCGCGCCCATGGCGGTGGAGCGCAACGCGCTGTGGCGCGATGGCGGCGTGGGGCTGGTGGCGACGCTGGCCTTGCTGGGCGCGGCCTTTACCCTGGGCTTGAACCAGCTGGTGGCGGCCGCGTTCCTGGTCGCGCTGGCCGCCTATGTCTGGCACGCCTACCGGCAGGAAAAGCTGGCCCCCGTCGATCACACCGCCGCCATGGACGTGGCGCTGGCCAGCGAAGGCGTCGATCCGGCGCTGGTGCCGCATGACCGGCCCGAAGGCAGCCTGTGGGGCGCGATCGCGCTGTTCGTGATCGGCCTCGCCGTGATCGTCGGCGGCGGCACG
>JAGREI010000361.1 GCA_020446625.1 Erythrobacter sp. | reverse complement strand
CACCCCGACCTGTTCAACATCCTGTTGCAGGTGATGGATAACGGCCAGCTGACCGATCACCACGGCAAGTCGGTCGATTTCCGCAACGTCGTGCTGATCATGACCACCAATGCCGGTGCCTCGGACGCGGCCAAGCAGGGGATCGGGTTCGGCGCGGGGCAGAAGGTGGAAGCTTCGGAAGAGGCGGTGAAGAAGATGTTCACCCCCGAATTCCGCAACCGTCTCGATGCCGTGGTGCCCTTCGCCTACCTCGGCCCGGAAACGGTCAGCCGCGTGGTCGACAAGTTCATCCTCCAGCTGGAATTGCAGCTGGCCGACCAGAACGTGCACATCCAGTTCGACGGCGATGCCCGCGAATGGCTGGGCAAGCGCGGTTACGACAAGCTGATGGGCGCCCGCCCGATGGCCCGCCTGATCCAGGAAAGGGTCAAGCAGCCGCTGGCGGAGGAACTGCTGTTCGGCAAGCTGGCAAGCGGCGGCGAGGTGCACGTGAGCGTGAAGGGCGATGCCCTGTCGTTCGAACTCACCCCGGCCCCACCCAAGGCCAAACCTGCGCGCAAGAAGAAGCCCGTCGCCAGGAAGAAGCCCGATCCCTCGGCGGCCAACGGCGACAGCGGCGACAGCGACGAGAGCTGACCTTCCGGGGCTAGGCGACACCTGCGGCGCGGGCTAGGTTTGCGCCATGACGTCACGCTTCATCACTGTCCTTGTGGCGACGGGGGCCTGTGCCCTCGCCGCTCCCGTCTGGGCGCAGCAGGCGCCGCCGCTGGCCGAACGCACCGCGCAGACCGACCTGCCGCTGGAGGGCGCGCGCGGGCTGGAGCGGATCGAGCACGCCGCCCTGTCGATCGCGGTCGATCCCGAACGCCGCCGCATCGAAGGTCTGGCCGAGCACGTGGTCCTGCTGTCGGGCGACAGCGCCGAACTGGTGTTCGACCTCGATCCGCGCTTCGCCGTCACCGCCGTGGCGATCGACGGCGAGGAACTGCCGCGCCGTGCATGGTCAAACCCGCTCGGCCTGCTGACCATCCATCCCGCACAGCCGCTGGCCGCCGGATCGCGGACCACGGTGCGCATCGCCTATTCCGGCAGGCCGCACGAAGCGCGCAATGCGCCGTGGGACGGCGGGATCGTCTGGTCGCAGACCGACACAGGCCAGCCGTGGATCGCCACCGCCGTGCAGGGCGAAGGCTGCGACATGTTCTGGCCGTGCATCGACCATTCCTCCGCTCATATCGACAGCCTCGACCTGCTGGTGACCGTGCCGCGAGGGCTGGTGGCGGCGGGCAACGGGCGGCTGGTCGAAACCGTCGACAACGGCGAGGCCACCACCTTCCACTGGCGCGCGCGCGATCCCTCGAACTACGGAATCACGCTCCAGATCGGCCCTTACGAACTGGCGCAGCGCGATCATCCCAGCCGTTTCGGCAACACGATCCCGCTGCGCTTCTGGCACTTGCCCGGTAACGAGGACGGGGTGAACCGCCTGCTGGGCGAAATGGAAGACCAGATCGATTTCATGGAGGCCCGCTTCGGCCCCTATCCCTTTGCCGATGAGAAGGCGGGTGTGGCCGAAACCCCGCACCTGGGCATGGAACACCAGACGATCAACGCCTACGGCAACCACTACCGCCGCGAAGCCAATGGCCACGACTGGCTGTTGCAGCACGAATTCGCGCACGAATGGTTCGCCAACCAGCTACGCCCTGCCAGCATCAACCACATGTGGCTGGCCGAAGGGATCGGCACCTGGACCCAGCCGCTCTACCTCGAATGGTCGCGCGGGCGGATGCTCTACGATGCCGAGATGTGGAGCAATCGCCAGCGGGTGTGGAGCCGCGTGCCGCTGGTGCCGCCCGAAGGCACGCTGCCCGACTACAACGACCGCCAGGCTCTGTGGGGGGACGATATCTACTTCAAGGGCGCATGGATCATGCACAGCCTGCGCTGGCTGGTGGGTGACGATGTGCTGTTCCCCGCAGTGACGCGGCTGACCTATGGCACCGATGATCCGCAGCCCGGCGCGATCCGCCCGGTCAATCGCACTACCGAGGATTTCCGCGCGATCCTGGAGCAGATGAGCGGGCAAGACCTGCAATGGTTCTTCGATGCCTATTTCTACCAGGCGCCGCTGCCCCGGCTGGAAGAACACCGCGACGGCCGCTGGCTCGATCTGCGCTGGGTGACGCCCTCTGCCGAGCCCTTCGCCATGCCGGTGGAACTGCGCGTGGGCGACGAGCTGCGCCGGGTGGACATGCCCGGCGGCCATGCGCGGGTGGATCTGGGCAGCGCCGATGTCCATTACCTGGCCGATCCGAACAACCGCGTGCTGCGCTACGACGCAGCGGTGGAGGCGGCGCAGAATCAACGCGACTGATTGCGCCGGATCAATGTCCCGGCCGGCGCGCGGCGCTAGGCAGGTCGCACAATGGACAGTTCTGACCAGACCACAGCCCCGCCAAGACCATTGAGGCCGCGCACGCCATACGAGGCGCTGGGCGGCGGCGAGACGATCCAGCGCATCGTCAACCGCTTCTACGACCTGATGGACGGCGAGACGCAATATGCCGCCTTGCGCGCCATGCACGCCGCCGACCTTGCCCCCATGCGCCGATCGCTGGCGGGCTGGCTGTCGGCCTGGGCAGGCGGGCCGCGCGACTGGTTCGAGGAAAACCCCGGCAAGTGCATGATGAGCGCGCACCGCGGGCTGGGCGTGCAGCGCGAAGTGGCCGGGCAATGGGCCGATGCCATGGCCCGCGCCATCGCTGAAGTCGGCCCCGCCGACCGCGACATGGGCAAGCTGATGGCCGAACGGCTCGACATGATGGCCAATGCCATGGCGGCCACGCCCGAATGATCCGCATCGCAGCCGCACTGGCGCTTGCCGGAGTGGTGCGCGAGGCATAACCACAGGCCCCATGCTCCCGAAGATCGTCACCACCATGCGCGATTACAGCGCGCGGGCCTTCCTTGGCGACGCGCTGGCCGGGCTGACGGTGGCGATGGTCGCCATTCCGCTGAGCCTGGCCATCGCCATCGCTTCGGGCGCGGACCCGGCCAAGGGGCTGGTGACCGCGATCGTCGGCGGGTTGCTGATCTCCCTGCTGGGGGGCAGCCGGGTGCAGATCGGCGGGCCGACCGGGGCCTTCATAGTGGTGGTCTATGGCGTGATTGCCGATCACGGGTTCGACGGGCTGGTGCTGGCCACGCTGATGGCGGGCACGATCCTGGTGCTGGCCGGCTGGCTGCGCATCGGCAACCTGATCGCCTATGTCCCCGAAGCGGTGGTGAACGGCTTTACCATCGGCATCGGCGTGATCATCGGCGCCAGCCAGCTGGGCGACTTCCTGGGGCTGGACCTGCGCGGGGTGCCGGCAGACCTGGTGGAGAAGCTGCCCGCCATCTGGAACGCGCGCGCGGACATTGGCCCGGCCTCGCTGGCAGCGGGCCTCTGCGCCATGGCGCTGATCCTGCTGTTGCGGAGGCTGTTTCCCCGTTTTCCGGGGCTGGTGGTGGCCATCGGCGTGGTCTCCGCCGCGGTGGCCATGGCGCACCTGCCGGTGGAGACCATCGCCGGGCGCTATGGCGACTTACCGTGCGGCCTGCCCCTGCCGCACCTTCCGCAGGTCACCTATGCCAAGGTGATCGAGCTGCTGCCTTCGGCCTTCATCATCGCCTTTCTCGCTGCCATCGAATCGCTGCTGTCGGCCATGGTGGCCGACCGGATGATCGGCAGCAGGCATCGCCCCAATGCCGAAGTGTCGGCGCAAGGCTGGGCCAATATCGCTTCGGCGCTGTTCGGCGGCCTGCCCGCGACCGGCGCGATCGCGCGCACCGCCACCAATGTGCGGGCAGGCGGCAAGACCCCGGTGGCGGGCGTGATGCACGCGCTGTTCATCCTCGTCATCATGCTGCTGGCCGCGCCGCTGGCGGGCTACCTCGCCTTGCCCGCACTGGCCGCGCTGCTGCTGCTGACCGCCTGGAACATGACCGAGCCGCACAAGTGGCGCGAATACATGGCCGCCCCGCTGGAAGACCGTGCGCTGCTGCTGCTGACGCTGGTGCTGACGGTGTTCGCGGACCTTACCATCGCCATCGGCACCGGGGTGGCGCTGGGGCTGGTGCTGCGGCTGCGCAAGAGCGACAGTCCGCCGCCCGAATGGTCGGAGCCGGATCGCTAGTCCAGCCGGAACAGCTTCTCGCGCGAAGTTGCGCCGCGCAACATTGCCACCCGTGACGGGGCGCAGCCCAATGCCTTGGCCAGCAAGGCGATCACCGCTTCGTTGGCTGCGCCATCCTGTGGCTTGGCGCGGACCTTGGCCAGCAGCTGGCCGTCCACGATCGCGAGGCTTTCGACGCGCGCGCCGGGTGTAACCCTGACCGCCAGCCGTCCCTCGCCGTCAACCAGCGACAGCACGGCCTCGGCGGGCGGCAGGTCAGCCTTCGGTCTGGCCACGCAATTCCGCCAGGTGCTTTTGCGCCAGCCGGCAATAGCGTTCGGTCTGGAACCTGATCTTGGCGATCTGCGCTGCGTCCTGCGTGCGCATGTACTTGGCCGGGCGGCCGATCCAGATCTCGCCGGGGCCGATCTGCTTGCCGGGGCTGAGCAAGGCGCCCGCGCCCAGCATTCCGCCCTCGGCAATCCGCGCGCCGTCCATCGCCACCGCGCCCATGCCCACGAAAGCCCGGTCAGCCAGCTGGCAGCCGTGGACCACGGCCATGTGCCCGATCACGCAATCGTCCCCGATGATCGTGGGTTCGCCCTCGGTATCCGGACGCGGGCCTTCGACGTGGAAGACCGAGCCGTCCTGCACGTTGGACCGCGCGCC
>JAGREI010000360.1 GCA_020446625.1 Erythrobacter sp. | reverse complement strand
CGAACTCGCTTTCCAGCTTGTCCCAGGCGGCTTCGCGGCGGGCGCGGTCGCGCGACAGCATGGCTTCGCCGTCGGCGTTCTCGACGCGGTCGACGAACACTTCGACTTCGCTGCCGACAGTCAGCTGCTGGTCGTCTTCGCCGCGTTCGAATTCGCGCAGGGAGATGCGGCCTTCGCTCTTCAGGCCCACGTCGATCACGGCCATGCCGTTTTCGATTGCAGTAACGGTGCCCTTGACCACGCGGCCTTCGAAGCCGCCATCGGCACCGCCGAGCTGTTCGTCAAGGAGAGCCGCGAAATCGTCGCGGCTGGGGTTGGCAGAAGTTGCCATAGGGTGAGGTATCCTCGTTCATTTGCTACCGGCCACCGGTTTTACCGGGGTCTTGGTCCGTCTCCCGCACGATTGCGGGGCCAACGGGGCAAGAGGGCCGTGTCCACGCGGGGCCGGATGCCGTCGCGCGGGTCCGTAAAGCCAAGGCTGTTCGGGACGGGCGCGCACATAGGTGGCAAAGGGCGAAAAGGCAAGCGTTTTGGGGCGAATGGAGCCGGCGAGGGGAAGCAGATCGAACTTGACGAAGTTGACATCGTGACGATCCCCAGAATCGGCCATTATTGCCGTAATTTCCGTATGTTGGTGGGATGCGGCGAAGTTGACACCTGTGACGGAATCTGGCGTTCTTCATCATGCGGACCGGGTGCCACCGGCAAGGGGATGTAGGAAAGCGGCGGCGTGGTGCGGCTTGCCTGCGGCGGCATCAGCGTTCATGCCACCTGCCAGACCAGCACCATGCCGAGGGCCATTGATGAGCGAATTTCCCGCGCACCTGTTCGACGAACCCGATCCCGATCCGCACACGCTGGCCAACCTGGGGCCGCTGGCCGGGCTGGCCGGGGTATGGACCACCGAACGCGGGCTGGACGTGAAGCCCACCGCCGACGGGGCCGAGCGCCAGGCCTATGTCGAACGCGCCGAATACCAGCCGATTGATCCGCAGATGAACGGGCCGCAATTGCTCTATGGCCTGCGCTATCACCTGCGCGTGGTGAAGCCGGGCGAGGTGGAGATGTACCACGAACAGGTGGGCTTCTGGCTGTGGGAACCGGCCACCGGCACGGTAACGCAGACGCTGGCGATCCCGCGCGCGCAAGTGGCGCTGGCCAGCGGCACGGCCACCGCAGAGGCCACGCGCTTCGCGGTGCGCGCCGAACGCGGCATGACCGGGGCGGGCATCTGTTCGGGCGCGTTCCTGGAGGAGAACTTTACCACCAGCAGCTATGCCATCGAAGTGACGGTGAACGGCCCCGACAGCTGGTCTTACCACGAGACGACCACGCTCCACATCAAGGGCGTGGCCGAACCCTTCCTGCACACCGACACCGCCACCCTGACGCGGATCGGCCAGCCCACGCCCAATCCGCTGGCACTGGCCGATGGTGGGTGATGCTTGACAGGCGCGACCGGCAGCCGCCTATTGCAGGCATGAGCAGGCTTGCCCAATCGCTGGCGAACTATCGCGCCTATCACCGCGACCGGCGCAACGTGCTGACCCACGCGCTGGGCATCCCGCTGATCGTGCTGGCGCTGGAAGTGCTGCTGGCGCGCCCGGCGTTGCCGCTGGCGGGCGTGGCGCTGACTCCGGCGATCGTGGCCAGCGCGGCGGCGGCAGTGTGGTATCTGTGGCTGGACCTGAAGATGGGCCTGCTGATGACCGGGCTGCTGGCGCTGTTCGTCGCCGTCGGATCGCAGATCGCGCAGCTATCCACCGGGGCATGGCTAGGCCTTGGCCTGGGCCTGTTTCTGGTGGGCTGGGTGCTGCAATTCCTCGGCCACCACTACGAAGGCCGCAAGCCCGCCTTCGTCGACGATGTGCGCAGCTTCCTGGTCGGCCCGCTGTTCATGGTGGCGGAGGGACTGTTCGCGCTGGGCCTGCTGGGCGACCTGCGGCGGCAGGTGGAGGCCGACCAGCCGCATTGATTCCGCTTGCCGTTGTCGCGAATGCGGCGCAGTTACAGCTGCAACCAGTGGGGGCTGGCCAAGAGGGGGGCTGCAAGCATGGTAGCTGTACAACCTGTCGCCGCGAGCGAGCGGATCGACGCGATCGACGTGATCCGCGGCTTTGCGCTGTTCGGCGTGCTGTGGATGAACCTTTACGAGCACGCCGGGCTGACCATGCCATATGACGCGGTGGCCGATCTGCCCACTGCCCAGGTCGACCGCTGGGTGGCCGTGGCATCGCAATGGCTGATGCAGGGCAAGGCGCAGGCGCTGTTCTCGCTGCTGTTCGGCTTCGGCTTCGCCAACATCATGACCCGGCTGGAAGCGCGCGGCGTGCCGAGCACGGTGTTCCTGCGGCGGATCGGCGTGCTGCTGGTGTTCGGCACGATCGACATGCTGATGCTGTGGGTCGGGGATATCCTGTTCGCCTATGCGCTGATGGGCTTCGTGCTCTACTTCACCCGCCACTGGTCCACGCGCATGTTGCTGCTGGTGGGCCTGCCGGTGGCGGTGCTGGGAATGCCGCTGTTGCAGGTGGTGGTGCAGCTGGTCTTCAACGGCGAGATGTACTGGCTGCCGAGCTGGGATGAAGGCGCCGAGATTCGCGGCACCTTGTTCCTGGGGGCGGATTACCCCGCCTATGTCAGCGAACTGGTGCGCGCGGCCTGGGTGGAATGGTGGTCCACCCCCGCCATCACGGCTTACCTGATGCAGATCCTGGGGCGCTTCCTGCTGGGCAGCTGGCTGTACCGGCAAGGCTGGCTGTCCGACGTGGCCGCGCACCGGGCCTTGTTCGTGAAGGTGGCCATGGTGGCGCTGCCGCTGGGCCTGGTGCTGTCGGGCTACAGCACGGCGGTGGCCTGGTTCGATATCGCGCCGGGGTGGACCGGCTACACCGTCAACCAGCTGGCCACGCTGATCCAGGCTGCGGGCTATGGCGCGGGGATCGTGCTGGTGCTGCTGGCGGGCAGGATGGGGCTGCTGGCCAAGGGCCTGCGCGCGGTGGGGCGCACCGCGCTGAGCAACTACATCGCGCAGAGCCTGTTCTACCTGTTCGTGATCTACGGCTTCGGGCTGGGGCTGATGCCCTGGCTGGGTGCCACGCTCAGCCTGGCCCTGGCCGTGGTGTTCTACACCGTGCAGATGGTGTGGAGCCACTGGTGGCTGAAGCACTACCGCTTCGGCCCGCTCGAATGGCTGTGGCGCGGCCTCACCTATGGCGAGCGCCAGCCGATGAGGTTGCAACAGGCGGCGGCCTGAACCGGGAATTTGCCGCCGCCTGCGCCCCTGTTGCCCCATGGGCGATTGCACGGTTAGCTGCTGGCCCCGATGGCGGCTGTGACGCCGATCACAAATGCCACAATCAGGTCATGGGCAGGCAGGTCATGGGCAGGCAGGTCAGGGGCAGGGCGTTTGCCCGGTTACCTGCACCACCACGGCCACGGCCTGCGCCACGGCATCGTCGCGGCTGAGATCGGTGGTGTCGAGCACGAAGGCACCGGGTGCCACCACCAGCGGGGCTTGCGCGCGATTGCGGTCGCGTTCGTCGCGCATTTCGAGGTCGGCCACGATGGCGGGCAGCGATACCTGCCGCCCGCTCTCGCGCATCTCGGCATAGCGGCGCTCGGCCCGCGCGGCGGTGCTGGCGGTGACGAACAGCTTCACCTCGGCCTCGGGCGCGATGACGGTGCCGATGTCGCGCCCGTCGAGCACCGCGCCGCCCG
>JAGREI010000359.1 GCA_020446625.1 Erythrobacter sp. | reverse complement strand
CGTGCCAGGCGCGAAGATCGTGCCGTCGAAGCTGGCGTTCATCGATGCCGTGTTGGGCAGGAAGCGGAACGGATCGGCCTGGGTGCCGCTGCCGAAGGTGCCCCAGGCCTGGTACCAGTCCCGCCCGCTGTAATTGTGGATGCCCTGCTGGTCGTAATATTCGCCCGAGACCTGGAAGTGGCCGCGGCCACCGGCAAAGTCAGCCCCCCAGGCCGCCGACAGTTCGTAGTTCTCGCCATCTTCGCGGCTGGTGATGCCCGCCTGCGCATCGACCGAGAGGCCGGTGAAGTTGGTATCGAGGATGAAGTTCACCACACCCGCGACCGCGTCCGAGCCATAGGCAGCCGAAGCGCCGCCGGTGGTGGTTTCGACCGACTGGATCATGGCTTCGGGAAACAGGTTGATGTCCACCCCGCCAAATGCGCTGGTCGACGGCATCCGGCGGCCGTTGAGCAGGGTCAGCGTGCGGTTGACGCCGAGGCCGCGCAGGTTGAGCGAGCCATAGCCCGCGCGGGTGAAGAAGGCGCCGCTGTTGGGCGTCTGGTTGCCGTAGAACTGCGGCAGCTGCGAAACGCCGGTGATCAGCGCGCCGGGCGACAGGTTCTCGATCTCGCTCGCGGCTACCACGGTGACCGGCACCGGTGCCTGCATCCCGTCGGTCTGGATGCGCGAGCCGGTGACGTAGATCGGCTGGCCATCGTCGGTGGCCTGGTCTTCGGTGTTGTCCTGCGCCTGAGCGGCGCCGGCGCAGGCGACCAGCGCCAGCGCGCTGGCTCCCGTCGCCAGCAGGCGGTTGCGACGCAGACGCGACGGTACGGCAGAAATATGCATGGTTTCGGTTCCCCTCCCAAGGATCTGCGCCACAGATTGCCGTCGTTCGGATTGCTGGCAATGCATCGCAAGGTAATGGCTAGACATAATCTGTGGGATATGTATCAGCGTGAATTCGATAATGGCTGCCCTACCCTTCACCTTGCGCCAGCTCGAAGTCTTCGCCAGCCTGGCCGACACGCGCAGCTTTCGGCAAAGCGCCGAAAGCCTGGGCATTTCGCAGGCGTCGGTCAGCAGCCAGCTGAAGGCGCTGGAAGAACAGCTCGGCACGCGGCTGTTCGATCGCAAGCCGGGCCTGCGCCCGCTGCTGACCGGCGACGGGCAAGCCTTCCTCGACGATCTGCGCGCCTTCGATCGCGCTGCCGAAGCGCTGGCCGCGCATCGCCGCAAGGTTGCCGATATCGACAGCCAGCCGCTGCGCCTGCGGCTGCTGGCCGGGCAGGGGATGTTCGACGGCTATGTCCGCCCCAAGCTGGATGGCTTCTTCGCCCGCTACCCGCTGATCGAGCTGGATATCGAGACCGTGCCGCCATCAAGCTCGGTGCTGCGGGCGATCCGGTCCGGGCGTTACGATTTTGCGCTGTTCAACCTGCGCAGCGACACGGCGATCGCGCCGGACCTGGTGCGGCTGGCAATGGTGCGCGGCGGCATCTACGGCCACCGCGAGTTCGCCCGTGGCCACAGCCTGCCGCTGACGCCCGACCAGATCAACCTGCTGCCCTTCGTCCTGCCGCAGGTGGGCAGCAGGCAGGAACGCGAACTGCTGCAATCGCTCGATCGCTTCGACATCCGCCCGCGCCGGGTGGTGGGCCATTCGCAGTATTACGACGTGATGGCCGCCATGCTCGAACGCCGGGTGGCGGTGTCCTCTTTTTCCGAAGCGATCCTGCCCAAGTCGATGCGCGGCGAGGTGATCCAGCTGACGCCGACGGACGACTGGAACCTGCTGTTGTACCGGCGGCAGACCGCTCCTGACCCCCGCCGCGACCTGGTGGAACGCTTCCTGATCGACAGCCTGCTGGGCGACCCCGATTTCCCGGCGCTGGACGTGTTCGACCCGCACTGGCGGGCGGTCAAGAACGGCTAGGGGCCGAACCCTAGAGGATCGCGATCGACAGCAGCTGGCCGGAAATGCCCTGCCCGCCAGCCGGGGCGCGGCCTTCCACCGACAGCCAGGCATATTCGCACGGCAGGCGCACGTCGACGCGCATCCCGGTGGGCGACGGGCCCAGGGTATCGGCCCAGCTGGCATCGCTGTTCGGGCATTCGAGCGTCAGCCGGACGTGGCTGGCCGAAGCCGGATCCAGCGTATGGGTGACTTCGAAGAAGGTCGAATTGCCATCGAGCCGCACCAGCCGCCGCGCCAGCACGCCGCCGTAACCGGCGCGCACCGAAACCACCAATGCGCTGGCATCGCTGGCGGGCCGCGCGAAGCGCCCGCCCTGGTCGTAGAACTGCCAGTCGAACGGGGCATAGTCGGTCGACCAGCCGAGCGGGCCGTTGGCGGGCGGCGGCGATGCGCTGCCCAGCACGCGCAGGTAGACCTGCGCCGCCTCGTCGATCAGGCCATTGCGCGCCAGCTGACGCAGCACCGCGCGATCCGATTCGCGCGAGACGGGGGTGTTCTCCGGCAAGCCCAGGCGGACCGCCGCCATGTTCGTGGCCAGCGCATCGTCCCCGGCGGCCTGAACGTAGAAAGCCTCTGCCCAGGCGGGCGCGGTGCGCAGCAGTTGCACGAAGCCCGGCACCATCCGCGGATCGCCCAGCTGCTGCACCAGCACCGGGATCATCGCCGTTTCCTGCGAGGGGTAAAGCAGCAGCGAGCGGTTGAGCGCGGCGAGTAAGGCGTCGGCATCGCCGTGGTCCACCGCCACCATCATGGCTGCGGTGTTGAGCATTCGTCCGCGGCGGGTCGCGCCCAGCGCGGCACCCAGCAGGACGTCGCGGCGCCTGGCATCGTCCTGCCCCATGGCGACCAGCGCCAGGGCCTCGCTCGACAGCAGGTCATGCGCCAGCGCCTGGTGCGCCAGCGGCTGCGCTGCGCTGACATCGGGGCGGCGGTTCGCCTCGTCGATCGTCACCAGCTCGCTGGCCTCGCGCTCCTGCGCGCGGGCGGACCACGGCGACAGGCGCGCGGCGAGATCGGGGTGGCTGTTGGTGAGCGCGTTGGACAGCGCCTGCGCACCCGAGAACAGGGCCAGCAGCGCGGCAAGGGCCATGATCGCCAGTCGGCGCATCAGGACTGGCCCGCCCGCTCAGCCGCCATCGCGGTCAGGCTTCCCGCGGCTCGTAGCTGTAGCCGTAACCATATTCGCTGCCGTAGCCGTATTCGTCGTTGCGGTGATCGACCTTGGTCACCAGCGCGCCGATGATCTGCACGCCCGGCTGCCGCAGGCGCGCCAGCGCATTGCGGATGGCGTAGATCGAGGTCTCGTTGGCCTGCATGGCATAGATCACGCCGCCCGCGAGGTGGCCGATCTCGACCGCGTCGGCCAGGCCCAGCACCGGCGGGCTGTCGATGATGATGTAGTCGTACCGCGCTTCCAGGTCGGTGAGCAGCTGTCCCAGTCCGCCGCGCGCCAGCAGGTCACCCGAATCGCTCGGCAGCGAACCGCTGGGCAGGAAGTCGATCCCGTGTTCCTCCAGGTGGAGGATGTTGGGCTCGCTGCTGCTGCCCGACAGGTACTCGCTCATGCCCTTCACCTTGGCGGTGACGCCCAGCAGGCGCGACAGGCCTGCGCGGCGCATGTCGAGGTCGATCAGCACCACCTTCTTGCCCACGCGTTCGAGCGAACGCGCCATGGCCAGCGAGCTGACCGTCTTGCCTTCGGCCGGCCGGGTGCTGGTGAACATCACCACCCGGCGCGCGTTGTCGGGCAGGGCCGACAGCATCGAGGTACGGGTCGAGGCATAGGCTTCGGTGAGCTGCGACTTGGGATCTTCCAGTTCGGCCAACACGTCGCTCGACTGCGCGTGCGGGATCGCGCCCAGCACTTGCAGGCCCAGCTGCTGGCGGACCTGCGAGATATGGCGCAGGCTGCGGTCGAAGAAGTCGGCCAGGTAGATGATCGCCAGCGACAGCACGCCCGCCACGATCAGCGCGATCATCAGGTTGCGCGTCAGCGAGGGGCCGCTGGGCGCGCCCGGCGGTTCGGCCTGTTCGATCAGCGTCATGTTGTTGCTGCCGCCTTCGCCCACGCCCAGCTGGGTGTAGCGTTGCAGCAGCGCGTCATACAGTTCGCGGTTGGTATCCACCTCGCGCCGCAGGATGCCGTATTCGGTGCCCAGGTTCTGTTCGTCGAGATAGGCCCCGCGCGCAGCGTTGAAGCGTTCGCGCAGTTCGCTTTCCTCGCGCAGCGCCCGTTCGTAGGCGGCCTGGCGCGCGGAGTTCATGATCCCGCCTTCGCTGCCGATCGAGCGATCGAGCGATTCGATTTCGGCTTCCAGCGCCTGCACGCGCGGATTACCCGGCCCCAGCGTGGTGCGCAGGTTGGCCAGTTGCGCCTCGGCCTCGGCCCGGCGCGAGCGCAGCGCGGCGGCGCTGTCGATATCGTTGGCGGCGCGTTCGGCGTCGAGCGCGCTGCGCGCCTCGACTCGCCGCAGCGTGGCCGCGATCAGCGCCTGGTTGAGCGCCGACAGCTGCGAGGTGGACAGGGTTTCCTGCCGCGCCTGCTGCCCGCCGGTCTCGGTCGCGGCCTCGTTGAGCACCACGATCTGGTTCTCGTTGGCATATTGCGCCAGCCGCGCTTCGGAATCCTCCAGCGCCACGCGCAGTTCGGCCAGCTGGTTTTCCAGCCGGTCCCGCGCCAGCTGGGTATCCCCGAACCGCTTTTCGTAGTTGGCGGCAAGGAACTGTTCGGCCCAGGCATTGGCGATGCGCGCGGAAACCTCTGCCGAAGGCGAGGTCGAGACGATGTCGACGAGGTTCGAATCCTCGATCGGCTGGATGGTGATGGTCGAGCGGATGCGGTTCGCCGCCGCGCGCGGCGAGACATTGCCTTCGTCGAGACCGAAGGCTTCGCGGAAATCGGGATCCTGCGCGAAGTTCTCGGCATCGGCCACGCGTTCGGCCAGGAAGCGCGAGCGCAGCAGTTCGTACTGCGTCTCGTAATACTGGCGGTCACGCATCTGCATGTCGAAGCGCAGGTCTTCGCTGGCGTCCGAACCGGCGTCGATACGGCTGATCTCGATCCGCGCGCTGGCATTGTACTGCGGGGTTTGCAGCAGCGTTACCGCCACCCCCAGCAGGATCGTCCCCGCCACCACGAACAGCAATACGTACTTGAGTTCCTTGGCGCGCGCCCACAGCCGCGCCAGGAGCAATTCGAGCGCATCGTCGAAATGCGGAGCGCCATAGCCATAGCTGGCACCGCCCGGCGCCGCGCTCATATCAAGTTGGGACTGCATTTTACCTCTGGATTATCGCCCGATGCGATCGAGCAGCACGATGCTGGACGTAACCGCAGGCAGGATTTGCAGGATGCGTTCAAGCCGCCGTTCGCCCGGATTGTCACCCACCATCACGATGTCGCCTTCGAACAGCGCCGGATCGGGATAGTTGCCGCGGGCAATCGCGGCCATGTTGTACAGGCCGATATAGCGTTGCCCGCCCACTTCGCGGAACACCAGCACGTCATCCGCGCGGGCATAGTCGGAGAAGCCGCCAGCCGAATTGATCGCCCGCATCAGCGTGGTGGCGTTGGCGATCGGGTAGGTGCCGGGAGTTTCCACCTGGCCACCGATCGAAACGGTGGGCGGGGTCACGTTGAGCGGGTTCACGGTCACCACCGGGTCGATCACGAACTGGCCCGCCAGGCGGCTGGAGATCACTGCCGCCAGCTGCGTGGGCGACAGCCCCAGCGCGGCGATCTGGCCCACCAGCGGGAAATCGAGCATCCCGTTCTCGTCGATGACATAGGTGCCGGTAAGCGTTTCGTCCTGTGCCACGGTCACCTCGACCACCCCCATGGGCGAGAAGCGCGGCAAGGTGGAGGCGGGCGCGGGCAGATCGGTCAGCCCGGTAACGCTGATGCCGTCAGCCGAACCATAGCTGCGGTCGACCGAAGCGCAGGCACCCAGCGCCAGTGAAACCAGGGCCACCATGCCCCCCCGGAGGATATTCTTCCGCATCGTGTTCTTCCCACTCCTGAAATCGTGGCCCCTAAACCGAGCAACCTGTCCCTAACCCCGCAATCGCTTTGGCGAAACCCCCCTTGTGCCATTTGCCATGGTTATGGCCAGACCGGCACACTGGCCCGAGGACAGCAGGTCACTCCTGAAAGTTCATGCAATGTCATCACCTTCGCGCGTTGGCCGCCGCTCGACCAGCGCCAGCACGCAGACGAACCAGGTCGCTGCAACCTGGAACAGCGGCGTGCGCAAGGGGTAATCGAAATAGCTCGCCAGCGCGATGATGGCGATCCCCGCCGCGCCCAGCACGAACCAGCTGTAGCTGACCTTGCGCAGCCGCCAGCAATGGAAGGCCAGCCAGCCCAGCAGCACCAGCAGCAGCAGCGCGCCGGGCAGCCCCCCTTCGATCAGCCATTGCAGCCAGTCGTTGTGCGCCATGTTGAGGTAGCGCGGGCCGAGCAGGTCGCCGGTTTCGTGGATGCGGTAGACGTCCTCGAAGCCGCCGAAGCCGATGCCGACGGGGAAATAGCCGGTGATCATGTCGCCCAGCACCGGCAGGATCTTGAAGCGCAGGTCTTCCAGCGGGTTCGATTCGACCATCCGCTGGTAGGCGGTCAGCCGGTCGGCAAAGACGAACAGCGTCACCAGCCCCACGGCCGAAACCAGGATCACCGCGGTGGGCAGATAGCGCGCCAGTTGCTGCTGCCTGCCAGTCATGCCCGGCCGGGCCGGCTGGCTGGCAATCCGGCGATGCACCAGCCAGGCGGTCGTCACCAGGGCAATGCCCGCCGTCAGCATCCCGGCGCGCGAACCGTTGACCAGGATGGTGAGGAAGATCGCTCCGAAGGCGCTCCACAACAAGATATCGGCGCCTGCCGGGCGTTCGCGCGGGTCGCGGGTGGCGAGGAAGCCGATCACCAGCATGGCCAGCGCGCCGAACACCGCCGAATGGTTGCGGTTGGCGAAGATGCCCACCGGCGCGCCGTCGTTGGTGACGGCATAGGGATAGGTCGCCTCGGCATAGCCGCTGGCGATCTGCATGATGGCCAGCAGCGAATTGGCCGTGGCCAGCAGCACCAGGCAGACCAGCACCGGCATCACCGCCTTGCGTCCCAGCGCGGCCATCACCAGCAATGCCGCCAGCGGGATGCCGAGCGAGGCGAAGGCATTGGCCGTGCGCCATGGCACCATCGAGGCCGGACGCGCCGCATCGTCGCCCAGCGCCGCGGCGATTGCCGCCAGCGGGGCGCGGCCCGGCAGCGAAGTCCACAGGCCATGGCCCAGCGGTACCAGTTGCAGCGCCATGATCGCCACCAGCGCCAGCAGCATGGCCAGCGGCACCCGCAGCGGGCGCAGCGTCTCGCGGGTCATCACCAGCAGCGCGCAGCCCGCCACCAGCCAGGCGATCGGCTGCATCAGCGCGTTCTGCATCACGTCGTAGCGCGAACTGCCGCCGAACAGCATCACCGCCAGCACCAGGCTGGCCAGCAAGGCCAGCTCGGCGCGGCCGATGGCGGCGATGCTGGCGCCCCAGCCGGTGCTTGTCCTGCGTCCCGCCAACTTCCGTCCCTCTGCCTGCCAGCCCTGGGGCCAATGCCCCTGCGCCAATTCCTCGCGCCCGTGCTTAGACCATGCGCGCCGGGCCGCAAGCCCCCACCCAAATCCCGCCAGCCCCCGGCAGCCCCGCCAAGTCGCTGCAAATGCGGCGAAAGACATGCCCAAACACATGGCCACCCGCCGCAGGGGGCTTGCGCCGCCCCGGACCGCCTTCTACCGGAGTGCGCGAGAAATCTCCGTGGCTCGAACCTCCGTCATCATCCCTGCCTACAACAGCGCCGCCAGCGTGGGCGTGGCGATCGAGAGCGCGCTGGCGCAGACGCGCGCGCCGCTGGAAGTGATCGTGGTCGACGACGGTTCGACCGACGACACCGCGCAGGTCATCGCCGCCTTCGGAGAGCGGGTGGTCCACCTCACCCAGGCCAATGCCGGGCAAGGTGCGGCGCGCAACAAGGGACTGGGCGTGGCGCGCGGCGAATTCGTCGCCCTGCTCGATGCCGACGATTACTGGCAGCCCGCCTTCATCGAGCGGATGGAGGACTTCCTCGACGCGCACCCGCAGGCGGTGGCCGCCAGCTGCGCGTTCAAGGCCGAACGCAAGCAGGGCGACTATTTCGGCCCCGCGCACCATGCCCAGCTGAAGGCGGCGCATCCGCGAGGGCTGATGCTCGACAACTTCTACGAGTTCTGGGCCGATCACGACCATGTGCGCACCGGCACCGTGCTGTTCCGCCGCCGGGTGATCGACGCCATCGGGGTGCAGAACCCGGACCTGCGCATCAGCCAGGATCTCGAATACTGGGCGATGATTGCCACCCAGGGGCCGTGGGGGCTGGTGCCCGAGGTGCTGTGGGTGGGCACGTCCGACCGGCTGGCGCGCCAGTACGGCTGGCGCAAACGCTATGCCGCGCGGCGCAAGAAGGCACCCAGCATTCCCGCCTGGGAACGCCGCGTGGTGCCGCTGCTGGCGCCCGAACATCGCGCCGGCTTTGCCCGCGTGCGCGGCCGCGTCGCCGCCGGGCTGATGAGCGCGCACGCGCTGGGTGGCAGCCGCGTCATGGCGCAGGAACTGCTGGAAAACTACGGCCAGGACATGCCCCGCGGCACGACCTGGCGGGTGCTGTCTGCGGCGAACCGTTTCGGCGCGCCCGGTTGGGCCTTGGCCATGGCCGCGCTTCGCCTTATCGACCGCCTGAAATAGTCAGGACACACCCTGCATGACCGCCGATTCCGGTACTTCCGATTCCCCGCCAGCCACTGCCGCACCTGCCAAGAGCGTGGGACACCGCCTTGCCAGCGGCCTTGCCTGGAGCTCGATCGGCGCCTTCGGCTGGCGCGCGCTGACCGCGATCAGCTCGGTGATGGTGGCGCGCTTCCTGACGCCTGCGGGCTTTGGCGAGCTGGGCGTGGTGCGATCCACCGCCAACCTGTTCACCGTCTATGCCGGCTTCCGCCTCGGCACCACGGCCACCAAGCACCTGGCCGAATACAAGGACACCGAGCCTGAACGCGCGGGCCGCATCCTGCGCATGGCGCTGGTGATGTCGGCGGTGTTCTGCGCGCTGACCGCTGCCGTACTGATCCTGGGCGGCGGCTGGCTGGCCGTCCACCAGCTCAACAACCCCGACATCGCCTGGCCGCTGCGCATTTCCGGCGTGTTCCTGTTCTTCCAGGCCTATTCCAGCGTGCGCGAGACGATCCTGATCGGGGTGGAGGACTTCAAGGCCTTCGCCCGCGTCAACGTGGTGAAGGGCGCGCTCACCGCGCTGCTGACCGTGCCGGGGGCCTGGTTCTGGGGCGTGATCGGCGCCAGCGCGGGCCTGGCCTTGTCGGCCTTCCTCACTTACCTGGTGCTGCAATTCTATGTGAAGCGCGCGCTCGATGCCTATGCCATCGACGAGAACCAGCCCTTCTCCGCCTGGAAAAGCGAGTTGCCGCTGCTGTGGACCTTCGCCCTGCCCGGCATTCTGGTCGGCGTGGTCAGCGCCACCACGCTGTGGTGGGGCCGCACGGTGCTGACCGGAACGCCTGATGGCTATGTCCAGCTGGGCCTGTTCGAAGCGGCCAACCAGTGGCGCACCATGATCCTGTTCCTGCCCGCGATCCTTGCCCGCGTATCCATGCCGGTGCTGTCCGAAACCTTCGGCCGTCCCGACAAGGAGGACTTCCGCGCCGCCGTGGTGCTGCAATTCCGCGCCATGCTGCTGATCACCCTGCCGCTGACCGTGGTGGTGATCGCGGCGGCGGACCTGCTGATGATCGTGTTCGGCCGCGCCTATGCCGATTCGGGCATGATCCTGCCCCTGCTGATGGTCAGCGTGTTCGCCTTCGCGCTGAACCAGGCGCTGCGCAAGGTGCAGGACGGCACCGGCAAGATCTGGGAGAACTTCGCCATGCAGGTGGCCTGGGCGGTGGCCTTCGTGGTGGTGCTGCTGGTGCCTGCCGGCCCGGTCGACGCGGTGCGGCTGGCCTGGGCCTTCCTTGCCAGCGAGCTGGTGATGGCGCTGTTGCAGTTCATCTACGTCGAAGTCAGCCTGGCGCGCGGCACCCTGGTGAAGATGCTGCCCGATGTCGCCGTGTCGGCCGTGGCCATCGCCGTGGCCGTCTATGCCAATTCGAGCCACCTGGGCCTGTGGCAGCACGTGTTGCTCTCCTTCGTCGCGCTGGCTATCTCGATCGTTCCCGCGGCCCTGATCGGACAGGGCTTTATCCGTGCCCAGCTGGCCAGGCGCCGCAAGCGGGCCAATACCTGACAGCATTTCTGGAGATACCTATGCGGGTCGGCATCCTCACCTTTCACTACAGCGCCAACTATGGCGCGAACCTGCAATCGCTGGCAACCTATTCGGCGCTGAAGAAGCTGGGCGCGGACCCGGTGATCCTCGACTATCGCGATCCCGCCAAGGTGGCCAACATCGCGCACATCATCCCGCCCGAGCAGGTGCCGCTGCACGAAATCTACATGCAGGAATACATGGAAACATCGCCCCGCTTCGATAACGAGGCGGACCTGGCGCAGTACTGCAAGGACAACCTCGACGTGGTGCTGGTGGGCTCGGACGCGGTTTTCCGCCTGGGCCAGGGCCTCAACCCGCGCCGCCTGATCAACCGCCTGATCGGGCGCGGGCAGGAATATGCCGGGTTCAACCACGACACCCAGGTGCCGCCCTACTTCCTCAACTGGCAGCGCGACGGCGATCTGCCGGTGAAAGCCTCGATCGCGCCTTCCAGCCGCATGACCAAGCACTGGTATCTGCGCCCGGTGGTGAAGAAGACCATCGGCCGCAGCTTGCAGGAATTCGACATCATCTCCACCCGCGACGAGTGGACCGCCAACCTGGTCAAGGCCGTGACCGGGGGCCGCAAGAGCGCCGAGGTCTGCGACGACCCGCTGTTCACTCTCGATCGCAACTTCGACCTGCCGCCGCTCAGCGAACGCTATGGCGACCTGTCGCAGAAGGTGCTGCTGACGGGCAAGTATCCCAAGGACTGGGTGCTGGCCATGCACCATGCGCTGCAAAAGCGCGGGCTGGGGCTGGTCACCCTGCCCAATCCCGAAGCGCAGTTCGAATACGACGGTATTGACGGCGTGCTCCAGCTGCCGATGGGTGCCAGCGACTGGTACCAGGCGATCAAGAACGCGGCGGGCTACATCGGCCCGCGCATCCACGCGATCATCGCCGCGCTGGCCACCAATACCCCCTTTCTCTGCGTCGATCCGCTCAAGACCATGAAGATGGCCGAATACGATGCCTATTACGACCTGCTGAAGCGGGTGGGCGCGACCGAGCGGTTCTTCCTGCTGTCCAACCTCGTCGAACTGGATCCCGAACGCGGCTGCGAACTGCTGTTCGACCGGCCCGAGATCCAGGCCGCCTGCGATGCCTATGCGGTGAAGGCGGCGGACGATGTCGAGAACCTGCTGCGGCGGGTGCTGGCGCTGGCCGAGGAACGCAAGGCCGCAAGCGTAGCGGCCTGATCCGATGGGTGCGATGATCCCGCGCGACAAATGCCCCTTCTGCGAGGGGACTTCCGCGCGCCAGCTGTACGAGATTGCCTATGACGCGCCCGAAATGCGCGCCTATCTCGAAAGCTTCTACGCCAGCGGCGAAGGGGTGGATCACGCGGTGCTGGCCGGGTGCAGTTACCAGGTGATGGAATGCCCCGCCTGCGCGGGCCTGTACCAGCACCACGTGCCGGGCGATGCGCTGATGCTGGAACTGTACGACAAGTGGATAGACCCGGCCGCGCCGCTGAAGCGCAAGGCCGGCAATCCGCTGTCCTACTATGCCAGCGCCAGCGCCGAGATCATGCAGCTGCTGTCGCTGCTGGGCAAGCCGCCGGGGCAGGTGAAGGTGCTCGATTTCGGTTCGGGCTGGAACGAATGGGCGCTCGCCGCCAGGGGGCTGGGCTGCGAGGTTACCGTGTGCGAGCTGTCGGAAACGCGCCTGGCCCATGCCCGCGCCCACGGCCTGCCGGTGATCGACTATGCCGCTATTGCGGGCGCGGGGTTCGACCTGATCAATACCGAACAGGTGCTGGAACACGTGCCTGATCCGCTGGTGATCGTGCGCCACCTGCTGGGCGGGCTGGCCCAGGGGGGGATGCTGAAGATCAGCGTACCCGACTGTGACGATTTCAAGCAGCGCCTGAAGCGCGCCGACTGGACCGCGCCCAAGGGGTCGAAGCACTCGCTCAATCCGCTCGCCCCGCTGGAACATCTCAACCTGTTCCGTCCCGAAACGCTGGCCACCATGGCGCGTCTGGCGGGCGCGCGGACGCGCAAGGTGCCGGTGGCCACCCAGCTGCGCAATGCCACCCATTGGCACGGCGCCAGTCGCATTGCCCGAAATCTGGTGATGCCATTCTGGCGCAATTTCGCTAACCGCAAGAACTACACCTTGCTCTCGCGCGGCTGATCCGCCTGAAAAATCCCATGAAAATCGGCATCCTCACCTATCACGACAGCTACAATTTCGGCGCCAACCTGCAAACGCTGGCGACGCAGGAAATGCTGCGCAAGCTGGGCCACCAGCCGGTGGTGGTGAACTATGTCGACGTGCCCAAGCGCGATGCCTTCGCCAGGCTGGTGAAGCCCGAACAGATTGCCGAGCACGAGAAGTTCGCCGCCCGCTATTACGCCCTTGGCCCCGAGATCACCGATCCCGCCAGGGTGGGCGACTACGTGCGCGAGGAGCTGGACGGCGTGGTCAGCGGGTCGGACGCGGTGTTCCGCCTGATGACGCCCTACGAACCGGCGCGCGTGGCCAAGAAGCTGCTGGGCCGCGCCAACCCCTACGAAAGCTTCAGCTGGGGCGACCGGGTGCCGCCGTTCTTCCTGCCGTTCGATGCGCCGGGCGTGGTGAAGGGGTCGATCGCCGCCTCCAGCCGCGGCACGTCGTTCTACTGGCTGAAGCCGCACATGATGCGCGACGTGGGCAATGCGCTGCGCCAGTTCGACTTCGTCACCGTGCGCGACGACTGGACCGGCACGCTGGTGAAGTGGCTGTCGCGCGGGAAGGTGCAGCCGCTCTACAGCCCCGATCCGGTGTTCGGCCTCAACGCCGCCTTCGCCACGCCGCAGGACGAACTGCCGCAGCAGGACCTGTCGGACGTGATCCTGCTTAACGGCGAATTCGACAATGCCTGGCTGCGGCGCATGGTCACCGCGATCCGCGCGCGCGGTTATCGCGCGGTGACGCTGGCCAACCCCAGCGAAGGCCACGCGCTCGATTTCGTCGATGGCGAACTGTCGCTGCCGATGTCGCCGCTGACCTGGTTCAAGGCGCTGGGCAGCTGCGCCGGGTTCATCGGGATGCGCTTTCACGCCATGGTCTCGTGCATGACCGGCAAGACCCCGGTGGTGACCATGGACGTCACCCGCCCGCGCTGGGGCAAGCCCGATCCGCGCAACCCCAACCACGATCTTGCCCGCCGCAGCGGGATCATGGATCGCTATTTCTACAGCAGGGACCTGTTCGCCGCCGATCCGGGCCGGGTGATGGACCTGCTGTTCGATCCCGCCACCCAGGCGCGGGCAGACGCCTTTGCCGATGCCGCGCCCGACCTGCTATTCGGCCACCTCAGCCGGTTCGAACAGCACGCCGCCAGCAAGGGAGCATAAGGCCATGGCCGAACACCGGATTGCCTCGACCTACGCCGGCGACAAGGGGGATGCCTATTTCGAAGGGCGCGGGCAGGACAAGCTGCTGCACCTGGGCTACCACCTGCAAGCGGCCTACTATCGCCCGCACCTGGATGCAGGGATGGACATTCTCGACTTCGGCTGCGGCAACGGTTCCATGCTGGCGGTGCTGCGCGACCATGTGCGCTCGGTCGAAGGGCTGGAAGTCAACGACAAGCCGCGCGCGCTGGCGCAGGAAAACTTCGGCCTGACGGTCTACGACCATCTCGACGCGATCCCCGCGGGCAAGCTTTACGACGCCATCGTGTCCAACCACGTGATCGAGCACGTGCCGCACCCGGTGGCGATCCTGCAACGGCTGGGCGAACACCTGAAGCCCGGCGGCAAGCTGGTGATCATGGTGCCGATCGAGGACTTTCGCGCCCGCCGCAACGTCGACTGGCGCGCGCCCGACATCAACCAGCACCTGCACACCTGGGCGCCGCTGCAATTCGCCAATACCCTGCGCGAAGCCGGGTTCGAACCGCAAGTGGTCGACGTGATCAACAGCGCCTGGAGCCACAAGCTGTTCTTCCTCGGCGCCGGGATGCTGCAAAGCATTGCCGGGCGGCTGCTGGCCAGCGTCACCCGGCGGCGGCAGATCCTGGCGGTGGCGACAAAGCCCTGACATGCGCATCGCCTGGGTCACCCGCAGTTTCCTCGACTACCGGATTCCGGTGTTCCAGGAGGTCGACCGGCTGACCGGTGGCGGGCTGCACCTGACCTTTTCCGGCGAATACGTGCCGGAATCGGTGACGGCCAAGGCTGTCGCCGCGCTGGGTGATCGCGCCTATCCGCTGACGGGCGAGTTCAAGCTGGGCGGGGAGGATCAGCATCACCTGGCCAACCGCAACCTGTCGTTCCGCTGGCAGCCGGGGCTGATGCAGCACATCGCCCGCCTGAAGCCTGATGTGCTGGTGGCCGATGGCTTCTTCAAGTGGACCCTGCCCGCCGCGCTTTACCGCCTGCGCCACGGCACCCCGCTGGTGATCGCCTACGAGCGCACGCGCCATACCGAGCGCAACGCACAGGGCCTGCGCACGCTCTACCGCCGCCGGATCGTGCGGCTGGCCGATGCGATGGACTGTTCGGGCAGGCTGTGCCGCGAATATGCCGTCGAAGACCTGGGCATGGACCCGGCGCGAGTGACCATGGGCCACATGAGCGCCGATACCCAGGGGCTGGAAGCGGCGGTGGATTCCGTCAGCCAGGCCGAACGCACGGCGCTGCGCGAACGGCTGGGGCTGGAAGGCGTCACCTTCCTCTACGTCGGACGGCTCGACGAGCGCAAAGGCGTGCGCGAGATGCTGGCCGGCTGGCAGGCCGCCGGCTTCGCACCGGGCGCGGCCAGCCTGCTGCTGGTGGGCGACGGCCCGCTGCGCGCGGAATTGCAGGCGCAGGCGGCGGGCATGGCCGGGGTCCATTTCGCCGGGCGCGTGCCATACGACGAGCTGGCCCCCTACTACGCCGCCGCCGATGCCTTCCTGATCACCACGCTGGAAGACAACTGGTCGCTGGTGGTGCCTGAAGCCATGGCGGCGGCGCTGCCGGTGCTGTCCTCTGTCTACAACGGCTGCTGGCCCGAGCTGGTGCGCCCGGAAAATGGCTGGACTTTCGCGCCCGAAACCACGAACCAGCTGGCCGAGGCCCTGCGCCAGGCACAAGCGCGGGGGCGCGACGGGCTGGCCGCCATGGGCCAGGCCTCGCGCCGGATCGTGGCGGACTTTGGCCCCGCCAATGCCGCCCGTTCGATCGTGGAAGCCTGCGACCTGGCCATGGCGCACCGGAGGAGGAGCTGATGCGGCTCACGCGACTTGTCGATTTCGGGCTGTGGGCGCTGCTGCTGCTCACCGTGCTGCGCACCACCCTGCTGGTGCGGCGGCGCGATACTGCCGAATTCGACGCGGTCGACAATTCCGCCACCATCGCCATCGCGCTGATCGTGGGCATCGTGGTGCTGCTGATGGTGCATCCGCGCGCACGCGGCGCGCTGGTGCGGTTGCAGACATCATCGGCCTTCTACCTGCTGCTGTACCTGGCACTGGCCGCGCTGAGCGCCTTCTGGTCGGTCATCCCCGAATTCACCCTGTTCCGCGCGGGCGAGGTGATCGCGGTGTTCGGCGCGCTGTTCGTGCTGATGGAAGGCTTCGACAACTGGCGCAACGCCGAACGCGCCATGCTGGGCGTGCTGATGGTGGTGACCGTGCTGGCCTTCTTCCAGCGCGTGACCACTGGCGGCGTCAGCATGGAAGGGCTGCACACCAACGTCTACACCGTCACCGCGGGCATGGGCTTTCTCTATACCCTGGCCGAAAGCCTGCGCGCCGATCCGCGCCGCAAGATGATGATGCGCCGGTGGATGGTGGCCTTCCTGCTGTTCGCCGTGGTGGGCACCAGCGCGGGATCGAACATCGGCATCGCCGTGGCCATGCTGATCCTGCTGCCCTTCCTGTCGCAGAGCAAGGTGGTGCTGATCCCCGCCGGGCTGGCCTGCGTGGCGCTGGCGGTGGTGATGGGCGCCAGCGAGCAGGTGGTTTCCACCACCCTCCTGTCGGGCCGTTCGATCGAGGAAGCGGAAACGCTCACCGGGCGCATGTTCCTGTGGCAGGGCTACTGGAACGCCTTTCTCGACAGCCCGCTGATCGGCCACGGCTTTGCCATCGTGGCGCGCATCGGGGACCAGTTCGGCGGCCTGGCCACCACCAATGCCCACAACGGCTTTATCGAGGCCGGCGCGGGACTGGGCCTGCTGGGCTTCGGCCTGCTGTGCTACTATTGCTATCGCCTGGTGCTGGAGACGATCGCCGCCACCCGCGCCCGGATCATCGGCGGGCTGGGCTGCCTGGTGGCGGTGGTGATGATGCTGGTGAACAACAATTCCAAGTCCTTGCTGGGCGGCGCCTACGACCCGACGATGCTGGGCGTGTTCGCGCTGCTCGCCTTCTTCCACAGCTATACCCTGCGCGCCACGCGCGAACAGGCGGCGCAGCGCCGCGCCGAGCGAGCGCAATCGCCCGAAGCCAGCGCAAGGCCGACGCCCGCGCGTCCCTGAAAACTGCCGGCATGAAGCTGCTTTTCGTCCACAACCGGTACGGCAAGCCGAGCGGCGAGGAATTCATGCTCGACCGCATCGTGGCGCTGCTGCGCGCGCGCGGTCACCAGGTGGACACCTGGTTTGCCGACAGCGCGGGTATCGCCGGGATCGGCGGCAAGCTGGGGGCGGCCATGTCGGGCCTGCACTCGCCCGCCTCCCGCCGCGAAATCGCCCGGCGGCTGGCCAGCGATCCGCCCGATCTGGTGCAGGTGCAGAACCTCTACCCGCTGATCTCGCCATCGGTGCTGCCGGTGATCCGCGAAAGCGGCGTGCCAGTGGTGATGCGGCTGTCGAACTATCGACTCGCTTGCCCCAACGGCCTGTTCCTCAGCCATGGCGAGGTCTGCCAGCGCTGTTCGGGCGGGCACGAGTGGAACTGCGTGAAGCGCAATTGCGAAGGCGACCTGTTCAAGTCCGCCGCCTATGCCGCGCGCAACGCCTGGGCGCGCCGCCGGGGTTACTATCGCGACAACGTGACCCGCTACTACGCGCAGACCGCGTTCCAGCGCCAGGTGCTGGTGGACGAAGGATACCCGGCGGAACGGATCGACGTGATCCCCAACATGATCGACGTGGACGCCGCAGCCCCGGCCTGGACGCCGGGCAGCTATGTCGGCTTTGTCGGGCGGCTGAGCGCGGAAAAGGGGGTGGACACGCTGCTGGCCGCTGCCGCCCTGCTGCCGCAGGTGCCGTTCCGCCTGGCGGGTAGCCTGGGCGACTATGCCGGGCGCGGTAACATTCCCGCCAATGTCGAACTGCTGGGCAACCTCGATGCCGGGGCGCTGGCGGACTTCTATCGCGATGCGGCCATGGTGGTGACCCCCAGTGTGTGGTTCGAAGGCTTCCCTGGCGTGGTGATCGAAGCCATGGCGCACAGCCGCCCGGTGGTGATCTCGGACATCGGCGGGCTGCCGGAACTG
>JAGREI010000035.1 GCA_020446625.1 Erythrobacter sp. | reverse complement strand
TCGCCTTCGACATGCATCCAGTCGGTCAGGAAGCCGAAGTCCGGCTGGTGCACGCCCAGCATGTCCTGCACGGCCTTGCTGGTGACGCCGATCTTCTTGCCCACCACCCGTTCGCCGTCCTTGCGCCGCAGCGCGAGGAATTCCAGGCTGATGGCATAGGCATCGTCGATCGTCAGCGACGGGTCTTGCTCCACCAGCGGAGCAATCGTGCGGCGTTCGCGCAAGGCACGATAGAGGTCGCCGCCGTAGCGTGCGGCCTTATCCATTGATGAAGTCGATCGAGTAGCGGTTGAATTCCGCCGCGCGTTCCACCTGTACCCAGTGCCCGGTGCGCCCGAAGGTGATCGCCCGCACGTCGTCGCAATGGTCGAGGAACAGCCGCGCGTGCGCTTCCGGGCAGAACTCGTCGTTCAGGCCCCAGAGCACGAAGATCGGCTGCGTGATTTCGCCCAGCCGCGGGCTGAGATCGGGGGTGCGCATCCGCATCAGCACGTCCTTGGGCTGGGTGCGCGCCACGGCAAAGCGTTCCTCGATCAGCGAATCGGGAATGTTGGCGACGAAGTCCGGGTGGACCAGGTTCGACACCAGCCGCTTCTGTTCGGCCAGGTTGAAATCGTCGCTGCCGAAGTTGGACACCATCTTGGCGATCCCCGGCATCACGAAATAGCTCTCGCGCTCGGCCACGCAGCCCGGCGCCATCAGCACCAGCTTGCTGGCGAATTCGGGGTGGTCGAGCGTCATCAGCAAGGCGATCCCGCCGCCCAGCGAATTGCCCACCAGCACGGCCTGGTCGATGCCATGCTGGCGCAGAGCGTCGTACAGGGTGTCGGTAAACAGCTGAAGCGTGTAGTCGATACCCTCGGGCTTGGAGGATTGCCCGTAGCCGATCAGGTCGGGCAGGATCACCCGGAACCCGGCATCGACGAAGGCATCGATATTGCCGCGAAAGTTCGATGCGCCCGAAGCGCCGGGGCCGCTGCCGTGGATGAACACCACCGCCGGGCCGGAACCGGCTTCCTGCACGTGAATGTCATGGCCACCGGCAACCCGGTAGGTCGCGCCCGTCAGTTGCGTCATGCTGCGCTCCCTCAAAGGAAGGTAAAGGTCGGCTCCTGGCCGATCATCGAACCCACCACGTCAAGCGTGCGGTTGTTCGGATCGTTGGCGACATGGGCGCGGCCGGCGTTGAGGTCCAGCCAGGGCTGGATGATCTCGCTGGTCATGTAGATCGCACGGCCACCCAGCAGCTGCACCATGTCGTCCACCAGTTCTGCCATGCGGCGCACGACCGAGGCGGAGTTGTAGGCGAACAGGGTGCGCTTCTCCATCGGGATCGGCTCGCCACGTTCGGCATGGGCCATCAGGTCCTCGAAGGTGAGGCGCAGCGTGGCTTCCATTTCGGTGACATGGGCATGGGCCTTGGCGATCGCCGCGTGCAGGAAGGGGTCGGCCTTGGATGCCTTGCCGGTGTTGGTGGAGACGCGATCCTTCATGATCGCAACGGCGGCATTGATGGCGGCCCTGGCGCCGCCGAAGGCCGCAGTCGACACCGAACGCATGAACACCTGCGCCCAGGGCAGGGTGTAGAGCACGCCGTCGTTCAGTTCCTGGCCGGGATTGTCGCACAGGAAGCCGTCGATCGCGCGGTGGGTGCGGTGTTCGGGGACGAACACGTCATCCACGATGATATCGTGGCTGCCGGTGCCTTGCAGGCCGAACACGTGCCAGCAATCGCGGTCGATCTCGTAGTCCTTCCGCGGCAGCAGGAAGGCGCGCATGTCGGGCGCGTCGCCTTCGTTCCTGGGCGGCACCATGGCGCCCAGCACCACCCAGTCGCAGTGTACCGAACCGGTGGAGAAACCCCAGCGACCCGAAAGGCGGAAGCCACCATCGGTATGGGTTACCTTGCCCACCGGCTGGTAGGAGGAAGAACACAGGATCGAGCTGTCCTCTCCCCACATGTCCTGCTGCGCCTGTTCGGGGAACAGCGCGATTTCGTACGGGTGGCAGCCCACCACGCCATAGGTCCAGCCGGTCGACATGCAGCCTTCGGCCAGCGTCTTCTGCACTTCGTAGAAGGTGTTGGGGTGCATTTCGTAACCGCCCCAGCGCTTGGGCTGGAGGATGCGGAAGAAACCGGCTTCGTGGAATTCGGCAAAGGATTCGGCCGGCACGTCGCGATCCGCGACACATTGCTTCGCACGCGCCTTCAAAACCGGAACCATGGCGCGGGCGCGCGCGACAAGTTCATCGTGTGTGGGGATGCTCTGCGCGGTTTCGAACGCGGCGTTTGTGGCCATTTCCAGCTGCCTTCTCCATTTGATTCGGTGCCAGGGACGCCGAATTCTCGTTCATTCGTAGATTTTGGTGCCATGAAATACGCAAATCGTCAATTGAAAAGCGATTTGACTTCCGATAGTGAAGGATCAGCCCCATTACGGGGAATAAATCTGAATGCGTGACGATTCTGGGAGGCGGTTGCTCGCCATGACGGGCGAAACGGAAAACCTGGCTGGCAGGACTGCCATCGTGACGGGCGGCACGCGCGGCATCGGGCGCGCCATCGTCGCGCGGCTGGTAGCGGCGGGTGCGCAGGTGGTGACCTGCGGCCGCAACGAACCTGCCGATCTCGATCCCACCGTCACCTTCGTGGCCGCCGACGTGCGCGATCCCGATCAATGCGTGGCACTGGTCGAACAGGCCGTGTCCGCCACCGGGCGACTCGATATCCTGGTGAACAATGCCGGCGGTTCGCCGCAGGCGGATGCGGCGACGGCCAGTCCGCGCTTCTTCGATGCCATCCTGAAGCTGAACCTGGGATCGGCCATGTACCTGTCGCAGGCGGCCTATGCACCGATGAAGGCGGCAGGCGGTGGCAGCGTGGTCAATATCGCCAGCGTTTCCGGCATCCGCCCGTCGCCCGGCACGGCTGCCTATGGCGCTGCCAAGGCGGGCCTGCTCAACCTGACGCAGAGCCTGGCGCAGGAATGGGGGCCGGATGCGATCCGCGTCAACGCCATCATCGCCGGCCTGATGGCCACCGAAGCCGCCGAGCAGACCTATGGCGACGAGGCGGCGCAAGCTGCCGTGGCGCGTTCGCTGCCCTTGCGGCGGATGGGTTCGGGCGAGGATATCGCCAATGCCGTGGCCTGGCTGTGTTCCGACCAGGCCAGCTGGGTCAGCGGCGCGCGGCTCAACGTCGATGGCGGCGGAGAGCGACCGTATTTTCTGGATCTCGTGAAAGGGGGCTGATGCCATGGGTGTCAAGGCACTGGGCTATGTAATCATCGAAAGCGCGAAGCTGGCGGAATGGGATCGCTTCATGTGCGATGTGATCGGCGTGATGCGGGGCGAGGGTGCCCCGGCCGGTTCGGCCTTCTACCGCATCGACGATCGCCCGTTCCGCTTCTGGATTCGCGAAGGCGGGCAGGAACATTTCACCGCCGCAGGCTATGAATTGGCCAATGCGGCTGAGCTGCTGGAACTGAAGGCCAATGTCGCGGCGGCGGGTCGTCCGGTGGAGGACGGGACTGCCGAGGAAGCGGCCCAGCGCGGCGTTGCCTCCTTCTTCCGCACCAGCGATCCGGACGGGAACGGCCTGGAATTCTTCTGCGGCGATACGCGCGATGACGTGCCGTTCGTTTCCCCGGCTGGGGTCAGCGGCTTCGTGACCGGCGACATGGGCATGGGCCACGCGGTGTTCTGCGCCCCCAGCTTCGAGAAGACGCACGATTTCTACAAGAACGTGGTGGGCTTCGGGGATACCGACTTCCCGCGCTTCCACTTCACCGACGATCCGCAGGATCCCGGCATGGGCTTTGCCTTCATGCACGCCGACAACGGGCGTCACCACTCGATCGCGATTGCCGAAATGCCGGTGCCGCCGTCGGGCTGCGTGCACCTGATGCTGGAAATGCGGGACATGGCCGATGTCGGCCGGTGCAACGACCGGATGAAGGCGGCGAAGATCCCTGAAAGCGCCACGCTGGGGCGGCACGTCAACGATCGGACCTTCGGCTTCTACATGCAGACGCCGGGCGGTTTCGACATGGAAATCGGTTTCGATCCGCTGGTGATCGACTGGAAGAACTGGACCACCACCGCGCACACCGTCCCCAGCGAATGGGGCCACGAATGGGCCTGGCAGAAAGCTCTGGCGGAAGCGCAATAAAAACGATACCGATAGTATCGTAAATGGATTGGATGTAGAGGCGATATGTTTGATAAACGGATGAGCGCGGCCGATGTGGTGGCGCAGATCGAAGACGGAATGACCGTGGGCATCGGTGGCTGGGCGACCCGGCGCAAGCCGATGGCGCTGGTGCGTGAACTGGTGCGATCGGATGTGAAGGACCTGACCGTGGTTTCCTACGGCGGGCCGGACGTGGGCCTGCTGTGCGCGGCGGGCAAGGTGAAGAAGCTGGTCTTCGCCTTCGTCTCGATGGACCAGATCCCGCTCGAACCGCATTTCCGCAAGGCGCGGCAGGGCGGCACGATCGAAGTGCTCGAAATCGACGAAGGCATGTTCCACTGGGGCCTGCGCGCCGCAGCCATGGATCTGCCCTTCCTGCCCACCCGCATCGGCATCGGCACCGATCTGCTGAACCAGTCGAGCTTCACCTTCAAGACCGTCACCAGCCCCTATGCCGATGGCGAGGAACTGGTGGCCATGCCCGCGCTCAACCTCGATGTAGCGCTGATCCATGCTCAGCGATCGGACGAGAAGGGCAATCTGCTGGTCACCTCGCCCGATCCCCTGTTCGACGAACTCGTCGCGCGCGCGGCACCCAAGTGCTTTGCCAGCGTGGAGAAGATCGTCTCGACCGCCGACCTCGACATGCGCGTCAATGCCCGCTTCTCCCTGGTCGAAC
This sequence comes from Erythrobacter sp., assembly GCA_020446625.1. Taxonomy (GTDB): domain Bacteria; phylum Pseudomonadota; class Alphaproteobacteria; order Sphingomonadales; family Sphingomonadaceae; genus Alteraurantiacibacter. The sequence goes on along the minus strand of JAGREI010000035.1, from coordinate 10,115 downwards.
GCGCGCGGATCACCGGCGTGGTGGAAGCGCCCTACGGCGCGCACCCCACCAGCGCCGATCCGGACTACCAGCTCGATCTGGGCCACCTGAAGGAATACGTCGGCAGCGCCGAAAGCGATGAGGCATGGGCCGCCTATCGCGCGCGGTTCATCGACCAGGGCGAACAGGCCTATGTCGAAGCGGTCGGCGGCGCTGCCGCGATCGATGCGCTGAAGAAGCCGGTTTACTGAGAGGGAAGCGAGACATGTCCGACAATCAAGCAACGCTCGCCGAACTCGTCATCGTCGCCTGCGCGGAAGCATACCGCGACAACGGCGAGATCATGGCCACCGGCATCGGTCCGCTGCCGCGCCTCGGCACGGCACTGGCGAAGAAGACCTTCGCCCCCGAACTGCAAACCACCGATGGCGAATGCTATTACGGTGACGAGCCGGTGCCGCCGGGCGGCCGCGCCGACGTGGTGGAAGGCTATGCCAATTACGACCGCGTGTTCTCCGCGCTGTGGGGCGGTCGCCGCCATTCGATGGTGGGGCCGGTGCAGATGGACCGTTTTGGCCAGGCCAACATCTCGGTGATCGGCAGCCACGACAAGCCCAAGGTCGCCATGCTGGGCGCGCGCGGCTTTCCCGGCAATTCGATCTGCCATCCGAACAGCTTCTTCTTCCCCAACCACAACGCCCGCACGCTGGTCGACGGCGAAGTCGATTTCGTCTGCATGGCGGGCTACAACCCGGCGCGTTATGTCGGGGGCAAGCCGCCCAAGGGGCTGGACCTGCGGCTGATCGTCACCAACCTGTGCGTGATGGATTTCGGCGGCCCGGACCACCAGATCCGCGTGATCTCGCTGCATCCCGGCGTGACTTTCGAGGAAGTGCAGGAAAACACCGGCTTCCCGCTGGCGAAGATCGCTGACGCCATTCCCGAAACCCGCGTGCCCAATGCAGAGGAGCTGGCGCTCATCGACGCGCTCGATCCCTTCGGCGTGCGGCACAAGCAGTTCAAGGACAATCCCCCGGCAAGGAGGGCCTGAGATGAGCGAGGACATCGTCGAGCCGAAGCAGGTCGATATCGTCTACGAAACCGACGAGCCGGTCACCTACGAAGTGATCGACCGGGTGGCGTGGATCATGCTCAACCGGCCGGGGTTCAACAACTCGCAGAACGGGCAGATGACCTATGCCCTCGACGATGCCTTCAACCGTGCCACCCAGGATGACGATGTGCGCTGCATCGTGCTGGGCGGCAACGGCAAGCACTTCTCCGCCGGGCATGACATCGGCACGCCGGGTCGCGACGTGCACAAGGAATTCGACAAGCGGCTGATGCTGGCGCCGCACACCAACAAGCCCGCCGCCGAACTGCTCTACACCCGCGAGCAGGAACAATACCTGGGCATGTGCAAGCGCTGGCGGGAGATTCCCAAGCCCACCATCGCCATGGTGCAGGGCGCCTGCGTGGCGGGCGCGCTGATGCTGGCCTGGACCTGCGACCTGATCGTGGCGAGCGAGGATGCCTTCTTCCAGGATCCGGTGAACCCGCTGATGGGCATCCCCGGCGTCGAATATTTCGCTCACGCCTTCGAACTGCCGCCGCGCGTGGCCAAGGAATTCCTGCTGCTGGGCGAACGGATGAACGCGCAGCGCGCCTATTCGTTCGGCATGGTCAACAAGGTGGTGCCGCGCGACGAATTGCGTGAAGCAACCGCCGCCTGGGCCAACAAGCTGGCCGGGCAGGGCAGGCTCGGCAACTGGCTGACCAAGCAGTCGATCAACCACGTCGAGGAACTGCGCGGCAAGACTTCGGCCATGACGGCGGCCTTCCACATGCACCACTTCGCCCATGCGCAGAACGACCTGGTCTACGGTAATTCCATCGCCGGGGTCAGCGGCAAGGATGCGGCTGCGGCCAACAAGAAGGACGCGGGCGAGGCATGAGCGATCCCCTGCACACGGTGATGGTTGAGGGGCTGGGCTGCCGTTACCCGATCATCCAGACCGCGATGGGCTGGGTGGCGGAACCTTCGCTGGTGATCGGCAGTTCCAACGCCGGGGCTTTCGGTTTCCTCGGCGCGGCGGTGATGACGCCTGACGAATGCCGGGAGAAGATCAAGGCGGTGCGCGAAGGCACCGATCGGCCATTCGGCGTCAACTTCCACATGTTCCAGCCGGGCGCGGCGGAGATCGTCGATCTCGTCATCGCCAACAAGGAACAGGTGCGCGCGGTATCCTTCGGGCGCGGCCCCGATGCCAAGATGATCGGCCGCTTCCGCGATGCCGGTATCCTGTGCGTGCCGACCGTGGGCGCGGTGAAGCACGCGCTCAAGATGGAACAGCTGGGCGTCGACATGGTGGTGGTACAGGGCGGTGAGGGCGGCGGCCACACCGGTTCAGTCCCCACTACGGTGCTGCTGCCGCAAGTGCTCGACAGCGTGAAGATCCCGGTGATTTCCGCTGGCGGCATGGCCGACGGGCGCGGGCTGGCGGCGGCGCTGGCCTATGGCGCAGTGGGCATCGCCATGGGCACCCGCTTCCTGCTGACGCAGGAAAGCCCCGTGCCGAACAGCACCAAGGCCGCCTATCTCAAGGCCGGGACCGACGGCATCGTGCTCACCACCAAGCTCGACGGCCTGCCGCAGCGCATGGTCAGCACCCCCTTGCTCGACCGGATCGAGGCCAGCGGCAAGCTGGCCATGTGGCTGCGCGCCTTCGAGGCGGGCCGCGAGATGAAGCGCCAGAGCGGCGCCTCGTGGATGGAAATGATCCGCGCCGCGCGCGGGATGACCGCGCATGGCGAAATGCCGCTGGCGCAGGCCATGCTTTCCGCCGCTGCACCCATGCTGATCCAGAAGGCAGTGGTGCATGGCGATATCGAACACGGCGTGATGGCCACCGGCGTTGTCGGCGGGCGCATCAGCGAAATTCCAACCTGCGAGGAACTGGTGGCACGCATCGTCGCGGAAGCCCGCGATCGCATCGCCGCGCTGGCCGGTTCCGCCAGCAGCCAGACGACCAACGCAGCCTGAGGGGCCTCTATGCCGATCACTCTCACCAAGCACGGCCGCATTGCCGAAATCCTGTTCGACCATCCCCCGGTCAACGCCTTCAACACCGAGATGTGGTGCGCGCTGCCCGGCATCGTGCGCGAAGCGGCCAGCGATCCGGACGTGCGCTGCGTGCTGATCCGCGCCGAGGGCCGCGGTTTCTGCGGCGGGGTCGACATCAAGGAAATGGCGGCGCACCCCGAACTGATCGTCGACCTCAATCGCGGCAACTTCGAAACCTTCAAGGCCATCCGCGATGCCGAAGTGCCGGTGGTGGCGGCGGTGCACAATTTCGTGATCGGCGGCGGGGTGAACATCGCTGGCGCCTGCGACACGGTGATCGCGGCGGAAGGGGCTTACCTCTCGCTGTCCGAAATCGATCGCGGGGCCATGGGCGGTGCCGCCTTCATGACCCGGATGCTGCCGGTGCAGAAAGTGCGCGCCAACTTCTTCACCGGCGGCAAGGTGCCGGTGGAAGACCTCTATCGCGCCGGGTCGGTGGAGAAGGTCGTCCCGCTCGACCAGCTGAAGGACGAAGCCTTCGCCTTCTGCGAGATCATCGCTTCGAAAAGCCGCGCCGCGCTGGTGATCGCCAAGCAGGCGCTGAACCTGATCGAACCGTGGAACCCCAGCGACAAGTACCGCATCGAGCAGGGCTTCACGCTGGAAATGTACATGCACGAAGACAGCCAGACCGCGCGCGATGCCTTCGTGGACAACAAGGGCGCGGCGAAGTTCTGACGATGGACCTGACCTATACCCCCGAACAGCAGGCCTTCCGGGCTGAAGTGCGTAGCTGGCTGGAGGCGAACGTGCCTGCCGGGCGGCTGGAGCATTTCGACAACAGCCGCGAAGGCTTCGAGGCGCACCGCCAGTGGGAAGCCACACTCAAGACCGGCGACTGGGGCATGGTCACCTGGCCGGTGGAATACGGTGGGCGCGGGCTCGACCTGATCCAGTGGCTGATCTTCGAGGAAGAATATGCCCGCGCCGGGGCACCGGGCCGCGTCGGCCAGAACGGCATCTTCCTGCTTGGCCCCACGCTGATCGAATTCGGCACCCACGAACAGAAGGCGCGCTTCCTGCCGCCGATGGCGAGCGGTGAGGAAGTGTGGGCGCAGGCCTGGTCCGAACCCATGGCAGGCAGCGACCTTGCCGGGGTGCGTTCGACGGCTGTGCTCGAAGGCGATGAATACGTGCTCAACGGCCACAAGATCTGGTCGAGCCGCGCGGTCTTTGCCGACTGGGCCTTCGGCCTGTTCCGCGCGCCCGGCACCGAGCGCCATCAGGGCATGAGCCTGATCTTCTTCCCGCTCGATGCGCCGGGCGTAACGGTCAACGCGATCAAGAAGATCAACGGCCACGTCGGCTTTGCCGAGATCTTCCTTGAAGACGTGCGCGTCCCCGCCTTCAACCGGCTGGGTGACGAGGGGCAAGGCTGGCACATCTGCATGGCTACCGCCGGGTTCGAACGCGGCCTGATGCTGCGCAGCCCCGCGCGCTACCAGGTGGCCGCGGCCGCGCTGGCCGAACTGTGGCAGCAGCGCAAGGGCGATCCCGGTATCGACCCGGCGCTGGAAGCCGACGTGGTGCGCGCCTTCATCAATGCCGAAGCCTATGCCCTGTCGATCTACCGCACCGCCTCGATGCTGATCGGCGGAGCGAAGATCGGGCCGGAAGCCTCGACCAACAAGATCTTCTGGTCCGAGATGGACATCCACCTGCACCGCACCGCGCTCGCCATCCTCGGTCCCGAAGCCGAATTGCTCAGCGAGCCGGGCGCGCACGACTGGATCGACGATTACATCTTCTCGCTCGCCGGGCCGATCTATGCCGGATCGAACGAGATCCAGCGCAACATCATTGCCGAGCGGATGCTTGGCCTGCCGCGCAAGTAAGGAGGGGCGGACATGGACTTCACCCTTACCGAAGAACAGCAGATGTTCGCGGAAACCGCGCGCCAGCTGTTCACCGATACCAGCGGGCCGGACCAGTGGCGCGAGCAGATGGAAAGCGGCGCGGCACGGATCGACACGCGCTGGAACGCGATTGTCGAAAACGGCTTCACCCTGCTTATGCTGCCTGAAGACTGCGGCGGGCTGGGGCTGGGCGAGCTGGACTTTGCCTTGATCGCAGAACAGGCTGGCTATGCCGCCTTGCCCGATCCGCTGGTGGATAGCGCGGGCGTTGCCGCGCCGCTGCTGGCCGCGCTGGCGCCGGACCATGCCGTGCTGGCCGATCCTGCGGGCAGCATTGCCATCCAGCACCCGGCCAATCCGCTGGTGGCCGATGCCGATATCGCGGCGGCGATCATCCTCCACGATGGCGGCGATGCCTACCTCGCCACGCCCGACCAGGTTATGCTGACACGCAAGGCCAGCATCGACCCGTTCCGCCGCCTGTTCGCGGTGGGCTGGGACAAGGCCAGTGCGCAGCCGCTGGGCACGGCAGACTGGGCGCTGGCGCTCGATCGCGGCGCTCTGTTTGCAGCCGCGCAAGGGCTTGGCCTGGCGCAGCGCGCAGTCGACCTGGCGGTGGAATACGCCAAGGAACGCCAGCAGTTCGGCAAGCCCATCGGCACCTACCAGGCGGTGAAGCACCATCTCGCCAGCGCGCAGGTGGCGATCGAGTTCGCGCGCCCGGTGGTGCAGGCCGCCGCTGCCGCCATCGGCCAGCAGGATGCGCACTCGCGCGCCCGCGTCAGCCACGCCAAGATCGTCGCGCTGGAAGCCGCCGACCAGGCCGCACGCGCCTCGATCCAGGTGCACGGCGCCATGGGTTACAGCTGGGAAGTTGACGTCCACCTGTTCCTGAAGCGCGCGCTGGCGCTGACCGGCAGCTGGGGCAACCCCTATTTCCATCGCCAGCGCATCGCGCAGCGCATGTTCACCCAGCCCATGGGGCCGGACCAGACCTTTGCCAGGGACACCCAGAATGCCTGAAGCCTATATCGTCGATGCCGTGCGCTCGCCCGTCGGACGCAAGAAGGGCAGCCTTGCTCACCTGCACCCGGCAGACCTTGGCGCGCATCCGATCCGCGAACTGGTAAAGCGCACCGGGATTGATCCGGCAGCGGTGGATGACGTGGTCTGGGGCTGCACCGAAACCATCGGCGGGCAGGCGGGCGATATCGGCCGCACCGCCTGGCTGGTGGCGGGCCTGCCGGAACATGTTCCCGGCGTGACGATTGACCGCCAGTGCGGCAGCTCGCAGCAGTCGGTCCACTTCGCCGCGCAGGGCGTGATGAGCGGGACGCAGGACCTGGTGGTCGCGGGCGGCAGCCAGGCGATGAACCGCATCCCGATCATGGCCGCCATGACGGCGGGCGCCGCCTACGGCTTCGAACAGGGACCGTTCGTCGGCTCGCCCGGCTGGGACGCGCGCTATGGCGACGAGGAAGTGAACCAGATCCGCTCTGCCGAGATGATCGCGGAGAAGTGGGGGCTGACGCGCGAGGCGCTCGACGCATTCTCGCTCGCCTCGCACCAGCGCGCCCAGCACGCCACCGAACAGGGCTGGTTCGCCAACGAGATCGCCCCGCTCGAAGGGCTGGATCGCGACGAGACCATTCGCCCGGCGACCACTCTGGAAGGGCTAGCCAGCCTCAACGTCATCCGTGAAGGCGGAGTGGTGACGGCGGGCAACGCCAGCCAGAACTGCGACTGCGCCGCCGCGCTGCTGGTCGCCAGCGAACAGGCGGTAAAGGATCACGGCCTGACGCCGCGCGCCCGCATTCACCACCTGTCTGTGCGCGCCGCCAATCCGGTGTGGATGCTCACCGGCCCGATCCCGGCGACGCAGTACGCGCTGCAAAAGGCCGGCATGAGCGTCGCCGATATCGACCTGTTCGAATGCAACGAAGCCTTTGCCAGCGTGCCGATGGCCTGGATGAAGGAACTGGGCATTCCGCACGAGAAGGTGAACGTGCAGGGCGGCGCCATCGCGCTGGGCCACCCGATCGGCGCGACCGGCGCCAAGTTGATGACCACGCTGCTCAACGCGCTCGAACGCACCGGCGGCCGCTACGGCCTGCAAACCATGTGCGAAGGCGGCGGGCAGGCCAACGTCACCATCATCGAGCGGCTCTGAGGGACCGACGATGCCTTGCTACGCCTACCAGGGGATTGTGCCGGCGGTTGATCCGTCGAGCTATGTCCATCCCCTGGCCAGCCTGATCGGCGACGTGATCGTGGGACCGGGGTGCTTCATCGCTCCGGGTGCCTCGCTGCGGGGCGACTTCGGGCGGATCGTGGTGGAAGGCGACAGCTCGATCCAGGACAACGTCACGATCCACGGCAGCGCCGAGCGCGACGTGGTGATCGGACGCGGAGCCACCATCGCCCACGGCTGCGTGATCCACGGCTGCACCATTGGCGAGAACGCGCTGGTGGGCATGAACGCCGTGGTGCTCGACAACGCCGATGTGGGGGCCGAAAGCCTGGTCGCCGCGCTGGCGCTGGTAAAGGCGGACACGCAGGTGCCGCCGCGCAGCCTTGTCGTGGGCAACCCGGCCAAGGTGGTGAAGACCCTGGCCGCCGAAGCGATCAACTGGCGCAACGATGGCGATGGGGAATACCAGCGGCTGGCGCGCGAAGTGCTGGGCGAGCTGCCCGAAGTCGAGCCGCTGCCCGCTCCCGAACCCGATCGCCCGCGTCCCAGAAGCGATGCCCTGGCGGTGCGGCTGAGCGGCCCGAGTGCCGACGAACGCATGCGCCGGATGGCGCAATTCAAGCAGACTGAAGAAAGGAACCCCGCGTGATGCCGGGATTGTGTGAAGGCCGCGTGGCCATCGTTACCGGGGCCGGCAATGGCCTGGGCAAGGCCTATGCCCTCGGGCTGGCCGCCGAAGGCTGCAAGGTCGTGGTCAACGACCTGGGCGTGGGCACTCACGGTGAAGCAGGCGAGACCAAGGGCGCAGCCGAACGCGTGGTCGACGAAATCCGCGCCATGGGCGGCGAAGCCGTGGCCAACACCGACGACGTGGCCGACTGGGACGCGGGCAAGCGCATGGTCGAGGCCGCGCTCGATAACTTCGGTGATCTGCACGCGGTGGTGAACAACGCCGGCTTCGTGCGCGACCGGATGTTCTTCACCTGCTCGCCCGAGGAATGGGACGCGGTGATCCGCGTCCACCTGCGCGGCCATTTCTGCACCAGCCGCCACGCCGCCGAATACTGGCGCGCGCAGAGCAAGGCGGGCAAGCAGGTCGACGCGCGCATCATCAACACCACCAGCGGCGCGGGCCTTCAGGGCAGCGTGGGCCAGTCGGCCTATTCCACCGCCAAGGGCGGCATCGCCACGCTGACGCTGGTGCAGGCTGCCGAAATGGGCCGCATGGGCGTGACCGCCAATGCGCTGGCCCCCAATGCCCGCACCCGCATGACCGATACCGGCGCCTTCGACATGGACGTGGCTGAAGGCGCCTTCGACGTGTTCGCGCCCGAGAACATGGCCCCGCTGGTGGCCTATCTGGTTTCGGCGCAGTCGGCGGGCGTCACCGGGCAGGTGTTCGAGCTGAAGGGCGGCGAGATCTTCCTGTCGCAGGGCTGGAGCGACAGCCCGTCGTTCGACAAGGGCGCGCGCTTCGAGGCGAGCGAACTCGATCCGATCGTGCGCAAGCTGTTGCAGGATCGCGAACCGGCCAAGCCGGCCTACGGCGCGCGCTGAGGGCGGAACGGTGTCGGAGAGGGCCATGGATCACTTGCTGGACGAGGCGGCCTTGCACCGCACGGCAGTGGTCTATGCCCTGGGTGCAGACCGGCGCGACGAGGCCATGTGGCGCAGCGTGCTGGCTGATGACTGCGTGATCGAGGCGGCGGACTTCACCCTTGCGGGGATCGACCAGTGTGTCGGCTCGCTGGCCATGCTCGGCACCATGTTCCGGACCACGCAGCACCGGATTCACCAACAGCTGGCCGTGGTCGATGGAGATCGCGCCACGGGCGAAACCTACTGCACCGCCGATCACCTGCTGGTGGACGCCGACGCGATCCTCAGCTGGGCGATCCGTTACCAGGACAGCTGGCGGCGCGAGGGGCAGGGCTGGCGCTTCAAGCATCGCAAACTGATCGTCGACTGGCAGGAAACACGGCCGGTCTCGCCCGACCAAATGACAACGGGGTAGGACTATGGAATTCGCATTCACCGAAGAACAGCAGATGATCCGGGAGACGGTGCAGACCTTCTTCCGCGAAAATGCCACCAGCGAGCGCACCCGCGCCGCCATGGCGGGCGACGGGATCGACCGCGAGCTGTGGCAGGCATTCTGCACCGAGCTGGGCCTTGCGGGCGTGAGCCTGCCCGAAGCGGCGGGCGGTGCCGGGCTGGGCATGGTGGAACTGGCCATCGTTGCCGAGGCGGCGGGCGGCCAGGTCGCTGCCTTGCCGCTGCTGGGCCATGCCATGGTCGGCGCGGCGATTGTCGAAGGCGGGACGGACGAACAGAAGGCGCAATGGCTGGGACAGCTGGCCATGGGCGAAATCACCTGCGCGGCGGCCTATGCCGCCTATGGCTTGCAGGTCGATGGTGAGCGGCTTTCGGGCAAGCTGCCCTTCGTCGCGCATGGTGCGGTGGCGCAGCTGTTGCTGGTGGCTTCGGCGGACGGGGCCTGGCTGGTGGCCATGGATGCGCCGGGCGTGTCGGTCGAAAGCCATGTCACCATGGACCAGACGCGTCCGCTGGCGACGGTCACCCTGGCCGATGCACCCGCTGTGGCGCTTGGCGATCCGGAGAACGGGCATATCGCGGCGTGGAATGCCGGGTGGATCGTGCTGGCTGCCGAGGCGCTGGGCGGAGCGCAGGAAGCACTCGACCGGACCGTAGCCTACTCGCAGGAGCGGATGCAGTTCGGTCGCCAGATCGGATCGTTCCAAGCGTACAAGCACCGGCTGGCCGACATGATGATCGAAGTCGAACAGGCGCGTTCGGCGGTCTACTGGGCGGCTTGCGCGGTCGACGAGGGATCGCCGGAGGCCGAAATCGCGCTGCACGCCGCCAAGAGCTTCTGCGCCGATACCTTCTTCATGTGCGCGGGCAACATGATCCAGCTGCACGGCGGCATCGGCTTCACCTGGGA
>JAGREI010000358.1 GCA_020446625.1 Erythrobacter sp. | reverse complement strand
TCATCCCGCGCGCTTCGTCCATGAACCACCGCTTCAGCACGGGGGTGCGCTGCACGCCCGCCATGCCCAGCCGCCGCACTCCGCTGGCCAGCTTGCCGCGAATGCCGAACAGCCGGGTCAGCCCGTCGGTGGCAGACATCGACATGATCGAATCGAGCGCGCGCCACTTCTCGTAACGGGCCAGCAACTGCGCATCGCCGGGGTCCAGCCCCAGCCGCGCGCCTTCGGCCAGCACGTCCACCAGCGCGCCCACGTCGCGCAGGCCCAGGTTGAGGCCCTGCCCGGCGATGGGATGCATGCCGTGCGCCGCGTCGCCCACCAGCGCCAGCCGTTGGCCTACGATCCGGGCGGTGTGCATGAAGCTGAGCGGGTAGGACGACAGGCGGCCTTCCAGCTGGGCCTTGCCCAGCACCCCGTGCATCCGCTTTTCGACCTCGTGCAGGAAAGCGCGCGGCGACAGGGCCAGCACGCCCGCCGCATCCTTTTCCGCCACGGTCCACACCAGGGCAGATCGGTGGCGGCCCTGCTCGTCATCGTTCAGCGGCAGCAGGGCGAAGGGGCCGTCGGGATAGAAGATTTCCCAGGCCACGCCGCCGTGCGGCTTGGAATGCGTCAGCCCGATGATCATCGCGCGGTGGTGGTAATCCCAGCGCGCCGGGGTAAGCCCGGCTTCGTCGCGGGTGGGGGACTGGCGGCCTTCGGCGCCCACCATCAGGCTGGCTTCCAGCACCTCGCCGTCCGCCAACCGTGCCGAGACGCCGTGCTCGCCGCGCTGGCGTTCGACCACGTCGGCCTTCGAATGCAGCGTGATCAGCGGTTCTGCCTGCCCCGCCTCGAACAGCGCCAGGCGCAACTGGCGGTTGGCGAACATGCGGCCCAGCGTGCCTTCGTCCTGGGTGGGGGTGAAGTCGATCCGGCCGGGCTTCATCCCGTCGGTGACGGCGATCGATTCGATCCGGCACCCGTGCGGTTCCAGCCGTTCGGCGATCCCGATGTTGCTGAACAGGTTCCAGCTGGCGGTGGAGATGGCCGAAGCGCGCCCGTCGAAGCCCTCGGCGGTCAGTTCCGCCGGATCGGCCTTGTCGACCACGTGGCTGGCCATGCCCTTCTTCGCCGCCGCCAGGGCCAGGGTCATGCCGACGAGCCCGCCGCCAAGGATCAGGAGTTCGCGCCTGGGATTAAGCTTGTCCGCCATGGTTTCGGTCCCTAGATCGACTGCCACCATGCAGGCAAGCTTGCTGTCCCCTTTCCGCCGCTTTGCTACCCTGTGCATGGCGTTCTGCGCGCTTGTGCTGTTGCTGAACCCCGTTCAGGCCGCGGCGCAACAAGGCGTCAATCACATCAGTGCCGACCTGGTGGCCGAACATGCCCCGGTGCCGGGCGAAGTGCTGACCGTGGCGCTGCGCTTCACGCCGCAGTCGGGCTGGCACGGCTACTGGGTCAACCCCGGCGATGCGGGGCTGGGGATGGAGCTGGACTGGACGCTGCCGCCCGGCTGGCAGGCGGGCGCGCCGCTGTATCCGGTGCCGCACCGGCTGGTGCTGCTGGGGGTGATGAACCACGTCTACGAACAGCCCTATGCCGTGCTGGTGCCGCTGAGCGTGCCTGCGGATGCCATGGTGGGCCAGACGGCGCCGGTTACCGTGGAAGCGCGCTGGCTGGCCTGTTCGGACCAGTTGTGCGTGCCCGAACAGGCGACACTTGCCCTCAGGTTCCCGCAGCAAGGCCCTGAACTGCAATACCAGTTTGACCAATATCGCGCCGCGATCCCGCCGCTGATCGACCGGCAGGCGCAACTGCACCTGACGCCCGACCTGCTGCGGATCGCAGTGCCGTTGCCCGCGTCGGTGCCGCTGGGCCAGCCGCACGTCTACGTCGAACAGCGCGATGTGGTGGACTATGCCGCGCCGCAGGCCTTCTTCCGCCAGGGCGACATGCTGGTGGCCGAAATTCCGCGCGGCGGCTTGCGCAGCGGGGCCGAACGGATCGACGGGATCCTGGCCTTCGACGATGGCCGGGGCGGCGAAGGTATCCGCTTCACCGCCATGCCCGGCGCGGTGCCTGCCGGTGGCGAGCGGATCGGCGGGGGCGAAGCGGCGGGCGCGCCCATGTGGCTGCTGCTGGGCGGGGCGCTGCTGGGCGGGCTGCTCTTGAACCTGATGCCCTGCGTCTTTCCCATCCTTAGTCTCAAGGCGCTGACGCTGGCGCGCGCGGGCGAGAGCGCCACGCAGGCGCGGCGCGAGGGGCTGGCCTATACGGCGGGCGTGGTGCTCGCCTGCTTGGTGCTGGGCGCGCTGATGCTGGCCTTGCGCGCGGGCGGAGAGCAGGTGGGCTGGGCATTCCAGCTGCAACAGCCGCTGGTGGTGGCCGCGCTGCTGGTGCTGGCGGTGCTGATTACCGCCAATTTCGCCGGGATCTACGAACTGCCCAGCCTGCCGATCCGCGCAGGCGGACCCAAGGCGGGTGGGGGCGGCGCCTTTGCCACCGGGCTGCTGGCGGCGGTGGTGGCGACGCCGTGTACCGGGCCGTTCATGGCCGCCGCGCTGGGAGCGGCGCTGCTGCTGCCGGTGCCGCAGGCCATGGCGCTGTTCGCCGCGCTGGGACTGGGGCTGGCGCTGCCGTTCCTGCTGCTGGGCTTCGTTCCCCCGCTGCGCGGCCTGCTGCCCCGTCCGGGGCCGTGGATGGAGACTTTCCGCAAGGTGATGGCCGTACCGATGGGGCTGACCGCGCTGGCACTGGCCTGGCTGGCGCTGCGGCTGGGCGGATTGCACTTCGCCTTCGCCGCGCTGGCCGTGGGCGTGCTGCTGGTGGTGCTGTTCGTCTCTGTGCGGCAGGCCGGGCAGATGCGCGGCGGCAAGGTGATGGCCGGGCTGGCGCTGCTGGCCTGCCTTTACTTCGCCGCATCGCTGCCCTTCCGGGTGGAGGAACCTGCGGCTGTGGTGGAGGAAAGCCTGCTCGATCCCGTGCCTTTCTCGGCAGAGGCGCTGGCCAATGCGCGCGCTTCGGGCCAGCCGGTGTTCGTCTGGTTCACCGCCGACTGGTGCCTGACCTGCAAGGTCAACGAACAGGTCGCCATCGAACGCGAAGCCGTGGCGGCCGCCTTTGCCGAAGCGGGCGTGGTGGCCATGCGCGGCGACTGGACGCGTTCGGACCCGGAGATCACCCGCTTCCTGGAAGCGCAGGGGGTGGCAGGCGTGCCGCTGTACCTGTGGTATCCGGCGGGCGGGGAAGGGCAACAATTGCCGCAGGTGCTGGGGCCGGATGCGCTGGTGGATTTGGCGCAGGGGGCGCAGGGGGCGCAGGGGGCGGAATAGGCGCCTATTGCGCCGGTTCGGGTTCGTCCGCCGCTTCGTTGCTTTCACCCGCTACCGGCGCCTGCTGCCCACCGGCGCGGCACCATTCGACGAATTCTCCGGGTATCCGGCTGCCCGCGATCGCCAGCATCCCGCGCCCCGGCAGGGTGGCTTCCAGCTCGTTCGGCCCGGCGAACACATCCCATTGCGGATCGCTGGCGGGCAGGCGCGCTTCCCAGTGCCATTCTGCCCCATTGTCGGTCTGCCCCAGCGTGGCGTCGACCAGGAAGCGGCTGGTCATGCCGTTGCCCATCACCGGGAACAGCGCGCCTTGCCCCGGCAGCGCGCGGGCGTGGCGGATCACCGCCAGCACCGGGGGCGAGGATTCCAGGTCGCAGGCCAGCGTCATCAGCGGCGGCGCGCCTTCGTTGCCGAAGCTGATCGCCTGCCCGCGTTCGCTGACATGCCAGGTGGCCGCGGCGGTATCGGGCGATGGTTCGGCATCGGCCGGTTCGGGGCCGGCCTCCTGCAATTGCACCCGCTGCGTCTGCGGCGCATCGCTGCGCTCGCCACAGGCGGCGAGGCAGAACAGCAAGGCAAGCGTGGCGGAACGGCGCAGCATCCGCGCCTGATACTGGCGCGCAGCCCGCCCCGGCAAGCCCACCCGCCGCCCCCCTCAACAGGCACGTTCCGACAAGCCACTTGATTAATCGTTCAAGACAGTTGATTGTTCACTCAAGTGAGCGACTCGCAGGAGGCCGGGCCGATGAATGCAGCCACCCGCCAGAAGATCGTGATGGCCGCGATGGAACTGTTCTGGGCCAAGGGCTACCAGTCGACCTCGATTGCCGACATCCTCGCCCGCACGCAGGTGCATTCCGGCAGCCTCTATCACTTCTTCCCCGGCAAGCAGCATGTGCTGGTGGCAGTGCTGGAAGCCTATCGCGACGGGATCGAACAATGGCTACTGGCCCCGGCATGGGCAGGCGTGGAAGACCCGCGCGAACGGATCTTCGCCTTGCTCAACGGCTATCGCACCCAGTTGCTGGCCAGCGACTATGCCTATGGCTGCCCGATCGGCAACCTGGCGCTGGAACTGCACGAGCCCGATCCCGAGATCCGCGAACTGCTGGCGGCGAACTTCAGCAACTGGGTGGCCGCCATCGAACGCTGCCTGGTCGCCATGGGCGATCGCGTTGCGCCGGGGACAGACCGGCGCGCGCTGGCGGAATTCATCCTGACGATCATGGAAGGCGCGATCATGCAGGCGCGCACCCACCGCGATATCGGCCTGTTCGACCGCAACGTGGGCGTGCTGCGCGCTCATCTCGACCAGTTGGAAAGCGCCGCCAAGGCGCGCGTAGAGGGGGAGTAGGGCTATGGACGTTAACTGGCTGGCGGTATTCCTTGCCGCGCTTTCGGCCTTCGTGCTGGGCGGGCTGTGGTACGGGCCGCTGTTCGGCAAGGCGTGGCAAGGGCAGATGGGCCTGTCGGACGAACAGCTGAAAAAGGGCAATATGGGGCTGATCTTCGGCGGGGCCTTCGTGCTGGCGCTGCTGGCGGCGTGGTTCTTCGCCATGTTCCTGGGGCGCGATCCGGGGCTGGGCTTTGCCACCGGCGTGGGCTTCGGCTCGGGCCTGCTGTGGGTGAGCGGGACGCTGGGTATCCTCTACCTGTTCGGCCGCCGCCCAATGAAGCTGTGGCTGATCGACGCGGGTTACTGCACCGGACAATTCACCCTGTTCGGCGCGATCCTGGGCGCGCTTGGGTGATGGCTCGGGGCGTGATGGCATGGCGACTGATGCGCGCGCTGGCCATGCTGGCGGCGCTGGCGCTGGCCGGTGCCGCACCTGCCGGGGCGCAGGAAACCACGTCCGACCGCATTCCCACCGCGCCGGGCGAGCAGGCGTTGCGGCAAGTGCTGGAGGTGGAGGCGGACCTGGCCACCACCTGGGTGCTGTTCACCACCGATGCCGGGGTGCGGCAATGGATGGCCCCGGTGGGCGTGGTGGATCTGCGCAACGGCGGTTCGATCCGCACCAACTACGATCCCTGCGCCGCGCCGGGCGATCCCGGTACGATCACCAACCGCATCGTCAACTTCGTGCCCGGCCGGATGCTGACGCTGCAAGCCGACCTTGAACCGCAGCGCGAGGCAAGCTGGATGAACGAGACGATTTACGCCGCGCGTGACCGGCTTTTCGCGGTGATCGAGTTCGAAGCCGTCACGCCCGATCGCACCCGCATCACCATGTGGGGGCTGGGCTACGGCACCAGCCCGGAATGGGAGACGATCCTGGGCTTTTTCACCGCAGGCAACGAATGGACATTCGGCCAGTTGCAGCGCGCGCTGGCGGGGGAGGCAAACTACCCCGCTTGCGGGGAGTAACCGCCCCCAAACCCGGTCAACGCCCGCGGATGAAGGCGCGGATATCCTCTGACAGCTGGTGCCGGTCCTCGTCGCGGACGTACATCATGTGGCCCGCGTCGTAGTAGTGGAACTGCACCCGGTCCTGCGGGATGCCGGTGCGGTTCAGCGACAGCTCGGCCCCGAAGAACGGCGTGGCGAAATCGTAGTACCCTTGCGCCACGAAGGTGCGCAGGTTCGAATTCTGCCGCATGGCCTGCCCGATATAGGGCGCGACGTTGAGATAGGCGCCGCGTCCGCGCCCGCCCAGCGACCAGTCCCACAGCCGCCCCGGATCGCTGCCGATCGACTGGTATTCGCGGGTGGTTTCCCAGCCCAGCGTCTCGCGCGTCCAGGTGTTGATCGCGGCGGTGTAGCCTGCATCGATGCCGTAAAAGCTGGGATCGTCGTCGGGCGTTTCCCCGGCATCGTCATAGTCGGTGCCGGTATAGCGCGAATCCAGCCGCCCCACGGTCAGCCCCTGGTCGCGCAGCAGTTCCTTGTAGAACCGCTGATCGGTGACGCGCAGGTCTGCCCGGTCGAGGTAGGTTTCGCTAAGGCCTGTCAGCCGCGACAGTTCGGCGCGCACCTGCGCGCGCTCCTCGGCGGGCAGGGCGTTTCCTTGCAGCAGCGCGTGGATATAGGGGCCGATGGCGTACTGGCGCGCTTCCTCGGCCACGGCGGCGGCGCTGGCGCCCTGCACCCGGCCATGGAACCAGGCGGTGGTGGCCATGGACGGCAGGGTGGTGACATAGGCCATCTCGTTGCCCGGCGTCGGCTCCCGCGCGGCGAAATCGAGGATGGTGGAGATCAGGATCAGGCCGTTGAGGCCCACGTCGTTGTAGGTCGATCCTTCCAGCTGGTTCACCACCGTGGCGGTGCGGGTGGTGCCGTAGCTTTCGCCGCCCAGGTACTTGGGGCTGTTCCAGCGGCCGTTCTCGTTGAGCCAGCGGCGGATCACCGTGGCCACCGCCTCGGCATCCTGCGTCAGGCCGTAATAGCGTTCGGGATCGGTGCCATCGAGGAGGTAGGAAAAGCCCGTGCCGGGCGGGTCGATGAACACCAGGTCCGCCACGTCGAGCAGGCTGTCGGGGTTGGGCAGCAAGGGGTAGGGCGGCCCGCCGTCGTCCTGCGCATCCGATGGAATGGCCACGCGCATGGGGCCGAAGGCGCCCATCTGCAACCACACCGATCCCGAACCGGGGCCGCCGTTGAACAGGAAGAACACCGGGCGGCTGGTATCGCGCGGGGTGCGGACATAGCTGGTGGTGACCACCATCGCCTCGGGCGTGCCGTCATCGGCGGAGAGCAGGTTCTCCTGCATCGTCACGCGATAGTCGATCCGCTGGCCGCCGAAAGTGCCGCTGCGGTCCACGGTGCGCACCTGCGGTTCGGGCGGGGCGGGGTGCGCGGCGGCTGCGGCGGCGGCTGGATGGTCCTGCGCGAAAACGGCTGGCGCGGCGATCGTGCAGAGCGCGGTGGCGGCCAGCAGGGCGAGCGGGCGGGCGATGGTCATAAGGTGGTTGGTCCCCGACAGGTTGCGCTGGCAACTAGGAGTGCCTTTGCCGCGCGGTCAAGCGTGGGTGTGGTTGGGCGTGGGTGTGGTTGGGCGCGGGAATGGTCAGGCGGCGGGGCGCTGGAACTTCAGCATGAAGCGATCGGTATGGTTGGCAATAGCCTCGTCGAACACGCTGAGGGTGTGATCGTCGTCGGGGTTAGCGAGCAGCTGGCTCTCGTCCACCAGCACGAAGCCCGCGCGTTCGAAATCGGCCACCACCACCGCGCGGTCAATCCGGTGCAGTGCGTCCACCGTGGCGCGCGGCTCGCCGCCCGCTGCCGCATGGTCGATCACTACCACCCGCCCGCCGGGGCGCATCGCGGCGTAAAGTCCGGCCACGAACACTTCGGGATCGGTGACGGGGATGCTGTACTGTTCGGAGGTCCAGTAGAGATCGTGGTAGCTGTTGTTGATCAGCGCCAGGTCCAGGCTTTCGGGGCTGTAGGCGAAGCGGTCGAACGGGTAGCGCAGGCGGCTGGCCTCGGGCGATCGTTCGAGCAGCGCCTGCCAGTGCCGGGTGGCGAGGTCGTCGTTGTAGAACTGCTGCGGTTGCAGCGCGGCGACCGATCCGGTGGGGCCGACAATGTCCGCCATCATCTCGGTCCAGTAGCCCAGGCCCGGCATCACGTCGGCCACCGCCATCCCCGGCGCGATGCCTGACCACGCCAGCACTTCGGCGGGCTTGCGCCCTTCGTCGAGCCGCCGGTTGACCTGCGCCCGATCCGGCGCCGCGACCGCGCGCGCGATCAGCTCGGCGGCCGACTGGTCATGCGCGGTGTGATCGGCTTGCCGTGCGAGCACCGAACTCGGCAGCGTGGCCAGCGCAAATGCGCCGAGCATCATGGCGGTAATCAGGCTGGAGTGCATGGCAAGTGTCCCGGTGGTTGCGTGGCGCAAGACTGAACCGGGCCGCTGGTGCGGGCAATGGCAGGCGGCGACGCCGGTCGATCACGGTGCGGCGCTGGTCGAATGGGGTGGGGTCAGGCGGCGCGCGGCTGGATGCGGTCGAGTTCGCCGTTCAAGGCGCGTTTGGCGATCCGTAGATCGGCGCTTGTCTGAAGGCGAAGGAAGAAACCCTCCGACATGCGGAAATAGCGACACAGACGCAGGTCAAGTTCGCCATCGATGCGCTGGTGTCCGTCGATCATCGCCTGCAGCCGTGCGGGATTGACCGCGATGGCCTGGGCCAAGGCAAGAGTATCGAGCTCCAGAGGCTCCATGAATTCCGCTACCAGCGCTTCCCCGGCGTGGGGAATGTGCATCCAGTCGGCATCAGTGGTAGTCGACGATTTCGACATCGTATGCATTTCCGTTCTTCCAGCGAAAACATATACGCCATTGCCGATTAATTGAAACCGAATGCTGCCCTGCCCGATCGCGATGTAGTTCGTGCAGGTGATTGCTGGGTGGCAGCTTGAGGTCATCAAGCATCTCGGCAGCGTCAATCATCGCCAGCTTCAATGCGGCACGGTCTTGGATATCTGGCGGCAGCTTGCGGCTGCGCCTGCCCTTCCAGACGCGTTCGGTTTCTTTGTCGGCGATGGTGACGATCATGGCTGCCTCGAATTGAATGCAGCTCTCACATATCAGCAAAAAACGGCTCAGGTAGTTGGTGTTGTTTTACCGCCCGAACTTCCGCTGCACCTTCCCGTACCGCATCTTCCGCGTCCCCGGCTTGCCCTCGTTCGACCGGCCAACCGTCGGCGCGCGTTTCTCCTCCAGCCCCAGTTCCTCGTTCTCCAGCCGGCGGATTTCGTCGCGCAGGCGGCCAGCTTCCTCGAACTCCAGGTCTGCCGCGGCGGCGCGCATTCGTTTTTCCAGGTCTTCGATGTAGGCGCGCAGGTTGTGGCCGACGAGGTTGTTGCGCTCGTCGTCGCCGGTATCCACCGTCACGCCATCCTGCGATGCGGTGTGGGCGACGATGTCGGCGATGGCGCGCTTGATCGTTTGCGGGGTGATGCCGTGTTCCTCGTTGAACTCGCGCTGCTTTTCGCGGCGGCGTTCGGTTTCGGCCATGGCGCGTTCCATGGAGCCGGTGATCCGGTCCGCATAGAGGATCACCTTGCCATCCACGTTGCGGGCGGCGCGGCCGATG
>JAGREI010000357.1 GCA_020446625.1 Erythrobacter sp. | reverse complement strand
GCGTCGATCTGGTGGAACTGGCGGTAGCGGCCCTTCTGCGGGCGTTCGTAGCGGAATACCGGGCCGTGGGTCGCAACCTTCAGCGGGGCGTGCTGCTGCCAGCCGTTGGTGAGGTAAGCGCGGCAGATGCCGGCGGTGAATTCGGGCCGCAGGGTGAGCGATTCATCGCCGCGGTCGGTGAAGGTATACATCTCCTTCGAGACGATATCGGTCGTCTCCCCGATGGAACGCGCGAAGACCTCGGTCCGTTCGAACACCGGCATTTCCACCCGGCGGAACCGGTACAGCCTGCGCACGCGTTCGAAGGTCTCGACCACGAAGGCGAAGGCTTCGGCTTGCGCGCCGAAAATGTCCTGCGTGCCGCGAATGGCCAAGGGCGTTTTTGGCGGGGTGGTGATCTTGCTCATGGTGTGGCGCATTTAGCGAGTGGGGCGATTTTCGCAAACGCTTCGGATCGCCCGCGCCGCAGGCGCAATATTTCATCTCGCTCACAGAGGCACAGAGGCACAGAGAGATTACGCAATCCCTCTCTGTGCCTCTGTGCCTCTGTGAGCGGACACGAATGCCAGCGGCTTCGCCGCGAAGAGCACCTGCCCGCCTCTGCGGGCGACCTACTCCGCCGCTTCGGCAAAGCACTCGTCGATGGAGGTCGGCGCTTCCCAGCTCTGCACTTCGGGCAGCACCTTTTCCGCGAACAGGCGGATCGAGCGGACCGCGTCTTCCTGCGGCATTCCGCCGAAGTGGACGTGGGGGAAGAAGCCCTGCGGCTGGTAGATTTCCTTCAGTTCCCACATCCGGTCGAGGATCATCTGCGGGGTTCCCGTCACCGCCGACTTGCCGAACTGGGTGCAGTAGGCGTCGATCGCTTCGGGGCTGTCGAGCATCAGCTTCTCGTAATGCTCGTAGCCCGTCACATCGGCATAGGTGCCGGGGCTGTCGAGGTGATAGTTCTTCACCGCCGCGCGCATGGTGCGGGCCAGGTACTTCTGCCCCTGTTCCTCGGCGAAGGCGGCATCCTCGTGCAGGTAGAAATTGCCGCTGAGCATGGGCGGGGGCGGCAGGCTGCCGTCCTGGTGTTCCTCCTGCCACACTTCCCGGTACTGGTTGGGCGGCGCTTCTGCCCCGCGTTGCGGCAGCATCAGCACCATGTTGCCGAAGCCGTGGCGGGCCGCCGCGTGCATCGATGTGCCGGACAGCGAACCGCAGAACTTGCGCCCGGCAAAGCTCTTGACCGGGCCGGGGCGCAGCGTGCTGCGGGCGATTGTGCCATAGACCCCTTCGCCTTCGATCACGCCGCTCTCCAGCGCCGGGATCAGCAGGTCGAGCACTTCGTTGTAGAGCGCGCGGCTGTGGTTCTGGTCCACCCCCAGCCCGGCGAATTCGTGCGCCGACAGCCCGCCGCCGAAGCCCAGGATCGCGCGGCCGCCCGACAGGATATCGAGGTTGATGATCTTTTCCGCCAGCCGCGCAGGATTGTGCCATGGCACGATGATGCACTGGGTGCCCAGCTTCACATGGCGCGTCTTGCCGGCGATGTAGGTGAGCAGCTGCAAGGGATCGTTCGACATCGAGTAGTCGGAGAAGTGGTGTTCGGTGATCCACACCGAATCGTATCCCAGCTCGTCCGCCAGGATCAGGTTCGCCACCTCGTTGCGGACGAAATCCGCGTCGCTGCCGTGTTCGCCGCCCTGGTGCGCGAAGCCCGTTGCCAAGCCGCAATGCATCGCCTGTTCTCCTCTGCCAAACGAGTCTTGTTGACCGTGTCCGGAATGTGCGCCGGTTTTGTACCGTTGGCAATCGCGGCTTCGCCCCCGCGCCGCAGGCGCAATCCCGGATCACGCTCACAGAGGCGCAGAGGCACAGAGAGGTCGTGCAACACCTCTGTGCCTCTGCGCCCCAAATTGCTGCGGCTGCGCCGCGATGCGCGATTGGCAAGTCCCTCGCATTAGGCTAGGCGCGCGGCCACATTGGGAGAGGGTGCAGCCGAACAACAGGAGCATCCATGCAAATCGAACATATCCCGGTCGGCGACAATCCGCCCGAGAGCCTGAACGTGATCATCGAAGTGCCCACCGGGGGCGAGCCGGTGAAGTACGAGTTCGACAAGAAGTCGGGCGCGCTGTTCGTCGACCGCATCCTGCACACGCCGATGCGCTATCCGGCGAACTACGGCTTCGTGCCGCACACGCTGTCGCCCGATGGCGACCCGCTGGATGCGCTGGTGATCGCGCGCAGCCCCTTCATCCCCGGCTGCGTGGTGCGCGCGAGGCCCATCGGCGTGCTGAACCTGGAAGACGAGCATGGCGGCGACGAGAAGCTGATCTGCGTGCCGATCGATTCGACCTTCCCCTATTACTCCGACATCGGGGAAACCAAGGACCTGCCTTCGATCATCTTCCAGCAGATCGAGCACTTCTTCAAGCACTACAAGGACCTGGAGAGCGAGAAGTGGGTGCGCGTCGGCGCCTGGGGCGATGCCGAGGAAGCCCGCCGGATCGTGCTCGAAGCGATCGAACGGTACAAGGCGAAGTAAGCCACAGCGATCCTGCCTTCGCGGGATCTCTCATGGTGCCGCCTGCTGGTCGCGGACCGAACCAGCTTGATCGGCCAATGTGGCTCTAAAATCGGTTCGCGACCAGCGGACCGCAAGGGCGACTGCGCGCCCGCAGGTGCCCCGAAGCGGAGCGGAGGGAACAGCACCGAGGACGAACGCGCGGAGGCGCGTTCGAAAGACTACAGCAGCGCCGCGATTCCCTTGAAGCCCAGGGTCAGCACCAGCGGCAGGCCGAACACCGCCAGCCACATCAGCGCCACTTCGCGGCGGAACAGCGGGGCGATGGCGGGATCGTGCGCCGCGTCCTCGCCCAGGCTTTCCCAGCGTTGTTCGAACCAGCGGCAGGCGGGGATCACCGCGGCCACCAGGATCACCAGCGCGAGATACGGCAGGATCGAGCCGCCGCCGCCCTTGAGCACCGACATGGTGCCGAAGATGTGCAGGCCGGTATAGACCAGCAGGCCGAAGGCGACGTGGTCGCTCACCTTCTTGCGCCAGTCCAGCTGGCCAGCCGTGGTTTCGCTGCGATCCCTGTCGAGCGCCTGGTTCATGCGCTTCTCCTCTCCAATCCCGAATCGCTCTATATCCAGAGCGGACTTGTCCTTGCAAGCGCGTCAACCATATGTTCAGCGACAGGGGGCAAGCAGGGGCCACCATGCAGGAATCTTGCCAAACACCCTTCAAAGCCTGTCGCAACATGCTAGATGGCCTGCAATGAGCGCGCTCGACAACGATCACGGCAATATCGACGGGCTGGCCGCAGCCATGGCCGATGCCCCATCCAACGCCGCCCCCGGACTGCCGCCGCAGGGCGGGCTGGAAGTCGTCTCGATCGCCAAGAGCTATGACAAGCGCG
>JAGREI010000034.1:13472-13693 GCA_020446625.1 Erythrobacter sp. | reverse complement strand
CAAGGACAAGCGGATCGAAGGCATTGCCGACATCCGCGACGAGAGCAGCCGGGCAGGCGTGCGCGTGGTGATCGACCTGAAGCGCGATGCCACGGCGGAAGTGGTACTGAACCAGCTGTGGCGGCACACCCCCGCGCAGGCGAGCTTCCCCGCCAACATGCTGGCGATCCGTGGCGGCCGCCCCGAAACGCTGGGCCTGCGCGACATCATCCAGTCGTTCA
>JAGREI010000034.1:0-13462 GCA_020446625.1 Erythrobacter sp. | reverse complement strand
GAAGAGGTTATCACCCGCCGCACCAAGTTCGAGCTGAACAAGGCGCGTGACCGGGCGCACCTGTTGCTGGGGCTGGTGGTGGCCGTCTCCAACCTTGACGAGGTGGTGGCGATGATCCGCGGTTCGTCGAACCCGCAGATCGCGCGCGAGAAGCTGCTGGCCAAGGAATGGCCGATTGGCGAGATCGCCCAGTATATCCGCCTGGTCGAAGCCATCGACCCGTCAGCGGACGAGGAAGGCGGCACCTACAAGCTGTCCGAACGGCAGGTGAAGGCCATCCTCGACCTGCGCCTGCACCGCCTGACCGCGCTGGGGCGTGACGAGATCGGCGGCGAGTTGCAGGAACTGGCTGACAAGATCGCCTATTACCTCTCCATCCTGGCGGACCGGGCCAAGCTCTACGGCGTGATGCGTGACGAGCTGGTGGAGGTGAAGGACCAGTTCGCCACCCCGCGCGTGTCCGAAATCGCGCCCGCCTGGGATGGCCTGGAAGACGAAGACCTGATCGAACGTGACGAGATGGTGGTGACGGTAACGCTGGATGGCTACATCAAGCGCACCCCGCTCTCCACCTTCCGCGCGCAGGGTCGCGGCGGCAAGGGCCGTGCGGGCATGTCCACCAAGGACGAAGATGCCGTTTCGCACATGTTCGTCACCAGCACCCACAACCCGGTGCTGTTCTTCTCCACCAACGGCAAGGTCTATCGCCTCAAGGTGTGGAAGCTGCCCGAGGGCGCGGCCAACACGCGCGGGCGGCCGATCATCAACCTGCTGCCGATCGAGCAGGGCGAAACCATCGCCCAGGTGCTGCCGCTGCCTGAGGACGAGGCGAGCTGGGGTGCGCTCAACGTGGTCTTCGCCACGGCTGAAGGCAACGTGCGCCGCAACAGCATGGATGCCTTCGCCAATATCCCCAGCAACGGCAAGTTCGCCATGCGCTTCGAGGAAGGCAGCGCGGACCGGCTGATCGGCGTGCAGCTGCTGGAGCCGGGCGACGACGTGCTGCTGGCCACCCGCATGGGCAAGGCGATCCGTTTCAGCGCGGAGGACGTGCGCGAATTCGTATCCCGCACCTCCACCGGCGTGCGCGGCATGAAGTTCAAGGAAGACGGCGATTCGGTGATTTCGCTGTCGGTGCTGGCGGGCGGTGCCGCTTCGCCTGAGGAACGCGATGCCTACCTGAAGGTCGCACCGTGGAAGGCGGACGAGGACGCCCCGCCGCTCTCGCCCGAGCACCAGGCGATGGCGGACGAGGAGGAATTCATCCTCACCGTCTGCGCCAACGGCTATGGCAAGATGTCGTCGGGCTACGAATACCGCCGCGCGGGGCGTGGCGGCATGGGCATCACCAATATCGACAACATTGCCCGCAACGGCCCCGTGGTCGCCAGCTTCACCGCCACCCGCGGCGATCAGCTGATGCTGGTGACGGATCAGGCCAAGCTGATCCGCATCGGGCTGGACACCATGCGGATCATCGGTCGCAACAGCGCGGGCGTGCGCCTGTTCAACGTGGGCAAGGACGAACACGTCGTCTCCGCCGTGCGCATCGACGAACAGGAAGCACCTGAAAACGAAGCCGAGGAACTGGTGGCCGAGGAAATGGCCGAACGTCGCGGCGGCGATGACGTGGTGGCTCCGACCGAAGGTGGTGGCGACGAAAACGGGGCTTGACCCTCACGCGACGTGAGGGACTATCAGGCGTTCTTGCGAAGAAGGTAAGGACGCAAGAATGGCTCGCTACACCGTCACCCAACTGGCCCGGCTCTCCGGCGTATCGGTGCGCACGCTGCACCATTGCGACGAGATCGGCCTGCTCAAGCCCGCGCACGTGGGCGACAATCGCTACCGCTACTACGGGCGCGAGGAGCTGTGGCGGTTGCAGGACATCCTGTTCCACCGCGAACTGGGCGTGCCCCTGGCCGAGATCGGCGCCATGCTGGCGAGCGAGGGCGACCGGCTGGCGGTGCTGCATCGCCAGCGCGCGCAGCTGGCCGAACGGCTGGACCAGACCAGGGACCTTCTGAGCACCATCGACCGCACGATTGCGGCCCATTCAGGAGCAGAAACGATGAGTGACAAGGACAAGTTCAAGGGCTTCGACCTGGCCAGGCAGGAAGCCTACGAGGCCGAACTGATCGGGAGCCACGGCGAACCCATGCGCGAGGCGATTGCGGTCTCGAAGGCGCACCTCGGCAAGCTGTCGAAGGAGCAGATGGCCGCGCAGGTGACCAAAGGAGAAGCGGCGGAAGCGGCGCTGGCGGATGCCATCCGCGACGGCATGGCCAGCGATGATGACGCCCTCGCCCCGCTGCTGGATGCCCATCGCGCGTGGGTCGCCAGCATGTGGGGCCGCCCCTGTCCGCCGCAGGCCTATGCCGGGCTGGCTGACATGTATGCCGGCCACCCCGACTTCCGCGCCCGCTACGAAGCGCTGGTCGAAGGTTTCACCAATTGGCTGGTGGCCGCAATGCGGGCCTATGCCGCAAATGTGAGCGACTAGCGGACCATCGTGCCTTCGCGCGGGCGTGGACCAAGGTCGTAAAGCAGGCATTCGTAATACAGCCGCTCAATCCCCTGCGCCGATGCGCCAGGCGTGGTCGGGCGGCTGTTTGCGCGGGTGCATTCCTGCGCGAGCCGCGCCGATTCCTGCGTAGTGTAGACCGGATCGTCAGCACCACCCATCAGCGCGGGCGAGGGATATTCGCGGTCGGGCGTGCCGTAGAGCGCGCGGAAGGCATCAAGCGCCATGGGGTGAAGAAGTGTGCCGTGCGTTTCGCTGGCTTCCACCGGCACGAAGGTCCAGCGCAGGTTGGCGGGCGAATGATCGCGCAGGGCATCCACCAGCCGCTCGATCCCCTCGCGGTGCCACATGCCTTCGTTTGCCACGGTGAGATAGAGCCGCCTTTCACCGCCGGCCGGAAAACGCGCCAGATAGTCCACCGCATCGCGCCCGAAACGCATCTCGTCCCACCACATGCTGGGCGAGATGGCGATGTAATCATCGAACAGTTCGGGCTGCACCAGCAGCGTTTCGACCACGAACAGTGCGGCGAGCGATTCCCCGATCACCGCGTTGTGCCCATCGGTGCGATAGGCGGTGTCGATTTGCGGCATCAGTTCGTCGCGCAACCACATGCGATAATCCGCCGAACCGCCCGGCTCTGTCCCCAGCGCGGCTGCATAGCGCGCCGGATCTGCGGCGGTGGGCGTAAGTTCATGTCGCCGGTTAACGCTTTCGACGCCCACCAGAATGAACGGTTCGAAGCTGAAGTTGATCTCGCGGCTTTGCGCGATTCCGGCGATGTGGGGAAAGTCCTGTCCCGGCCCGCCGTCGAGCAGATAGACTACCGGGAACCGCCTGTCCGGTTCTGCGGCGTATTCAGCAGGCAGGCGCACGGTGATAGTGCGTTCTTCATCCATCACCAGCGAGCGGACGCGATAGCTGGTGCCTATGGATACAGGTTCGCCCTGCTCGCTCAGCTGCGCGCTGGCAGGCGCCGCCAGCATCAGCAGCGACAGCATAAACGCACGCATCAGTGCAGCGTCTCCTTCCCACCCTGCACCACGCGCAGTTCGGGGTCGCGCTTGCGCAGGGTGGTGATCACGCCGACGGTTATCAGCAGCTGACCGAGGTAGTAGATCGGCCAGACGAGGTATTCGGGAATCAGGCTGGTCGCCAGCGGCCCAAGCCGCGCGAAGATCAGCAAGTCCGACACCACGAACAGGATCGCCCCTGCCCCCACCCGCCAGCGCGGGAAATTGCTGGCCCAGGCGCTGGCCGCCATCACCCCCAGCACCGTGCCATAGATCGCCACCAGCCATTTGCTCTCCGCATCGGCCGGCAGCATGTATCCGGCGAACGGCGGCACCAGCAGCAGCGCCAGCAGCACCAGGTTATCGCGCCCGTGCATCGGCCCGCGTCCGTGGCGGGTGAACAGGCGGATCGCGATCAGGTGGAACACGATGAACAGCGCCGCGCCCAGCGTCTGGTCGAACTCGATTGCCATGTCGGCAATGCTCGCCACGGCCATGGCGCCCGCCAGCAGCTTCGCGTCCATACTACCGTGGCGCAGCCAGGCGTAGAAGGCGAGGAAGGCGCAGGCGCTGCCCTTGATCGGCCAGAGGAAGGCTTCGGGCAGGTCGCTGATCTGCAAATAGTGGAAGGCCAGCGCCGCGACGACGCTCAGCACCAGATAGGGGCGTTTCTCGATCAGGGCGCGGCGCGACATGGGCAATCGACTAGCCGCCACGCGGGATTTGCGCCAGCGGGCTTTCCCACTTATCTGCCGCCCGCATGACTCATCAGGTGCACATCATCGGCGGCGGGCTCGCGGGCAGCGAGGCGGCATGGCAACTCGCGCGGCGGGGCGTGAAGGTGCGGCTGTCGGAAATGCGCGGGGGCGGCGGCAGCACCGATGCGCACCAGACCCAGGGCCTTGCCGAACTGGTCTGTTCCAATTCCTTCCGCAGCGACGACGACACGAAGAACGCCGTCGGCCTGCTGCACCACGAGATGCGGCGGCTGGATAGCCTGATCATGGCGGCGGGCGAGAAGGCGCGGGTGCCGGCGGGCAGCGCCATGGCGGTGGACCGCGACCTGTTCAGCGCCGAGGTGCAGCGGGCGCTGGAAGATCACCCGAACGTGGAAGTGGTGCGCGAGACAATCGACGCGCTGCCCATCCAGGGCATGACGATCGTCGCCACCGGCCCGCTTACCGCCGCCAGCCTTGCACAAAGCATCGTCGCGGCCACCGGCGCGGACCGGCTGGCCTTCTTCGATGCCATCGCCCCCATCGTCCACCGCGACAGCATCGACATGTCGAAGGCGTGGATCCAGTCGCGCTGGGACAAGACCACGACAGCGTCCAACGAAGGCGGGGACTACATCAACTGCCCGATGACCCGCGAACAGTACGAGGCTTTCGTGCAAGGGCTGCTCGACGCGGAAAAGGGCGAGTTCAAGGAGTGGGAGGCGAACACTCCCTATTTCGATGGCTGTATGCCGATCGAGGTGATGGCCGAACGCGGGATCGAAACGCTGCGCTATGGCCCGATGAAGGGCGTGGGGCTGGATAATCCCTACGACCGCACCGAGGAGCACCCGCAGGGCCGCTGGCCCTATGCCGTGGTGCAGCTGCGGCAGGACAACAAGCTTGGCACGCTGTGGAACATGGTGGGTTTCCAGACCAAGATGAAATACGGCGCGCAGGTGGACCTGCTGCGCACCATTCCGGGGCTGGAGAACGCCGAATTCGCGCGGCTGGGCGGGATGCACCGCAACACCTTCATCAACTCGCCCGAACTGTTGGACCGGCAGCTGCGCCTGAAGTCTGCCCCGCACATCCGCTTTGCCGGGCAGGTGACGGGGTGCGAAGGCTATGTCGAAAGCACGGCGGTGGGCCTGCTGGCGGGCATGATGGCGGCCGCCGAACTGGCGGGCGAGCAGTGGACCAGCCCTCCTCCCACCAGCGCCATGGGCGCGCTGCTGAGCCACATCACCGGCGATGCCGAAGCCGCCAGTTATCAGCCGATGAACGTCAATTTCGG
The DNA here is from genome assembly GCA_020446625.1 of Erythrobacter sp. GTDB lineage: Bacteria > Pseudomonadota > Alphaproteobacteria > Sphingomonadales > Sphingomonadaceae > Alteraurantiacibacter. The sequence goes on along the minus strand of JAGREI010000034.1, from coordinate 7,912 downwards.
CCTGTTCCCGCCGCTGCACGATGTGAAGAAGAAGGCCCGGAAAGAGGCCTATACCGAGCGCGCCAAGGTGGATTTTGGGGTGTGGCTGGAGGGGCAGCGCGTTCCTGCCTGAGCGCCGCAGGCTTCTCTTTTTTTCGCACGCAAAGACGCAAAGGCGCGAAGAAGGAGGCCCGGAACAGTTCCTTTGCGCCTTCGCGTCTTTGCGTGACCAATCTATTCTGCCTGCGGCGCGTCAGCACCGGCAGGCCGGTGTCCGTCGCGGCGCGGGCGCGCTGGTGGCGAATTCGGCCTGGTTGAGTTCGTTGTCCCCGTTCCCGTCCATCTCGGCAAAGCGGTTGCTGGTGGTAACGGCCCATTCCTCGAAGGTCAGCAGGTTGTTGCCATCGGTATCCAGCGCACGAAAGCCACTGGTGCGCGTGGAGAGCATTTCCTCCCGCGTGATGCGCAGGTCGCGGTTGCGATCGTAGCGGAAGAAGCGGACCTGTTCGCGCGTCAGCTCGCTGGCTTCGGGTGGCGCGGGGCCGGTCATGTCGCCCACGTCGGCGCTGGGCAAGCCCTCGGGCGTTTCGTCCTGCGGTTCGGGCGGTGGTGCACCCGCTTCCACTTCGGCCCGGCCCTGCATCCAGAACAGGCCAAGGCCCACCAGCACCAGCGCCAGGAATCCGCCCAGGATCAGTCGGTTCATGCCATATCCCCTTGTTGTGGCGGAGATTACGCTATCGACCAAATATGCCAAGTCGCATCGCAAGCAGCATTGCTGCCGGGCCGGCAAGCAGTTCCGCGCCGTCGCCATGCAGCGCGCGCCGGGCCAGGCCATGGAGCACTGCCAGCGGACGCATGGCGGCAGGCAGGCGCGCTCGATCCCACGGCTGCGCGCGGGCAAGGTCACGCACCGCGGCCGCTTCGTCCGCCGTGCCAAGGTTCAGCGCCAGGTCCACCAGCGCCCATTCGCGCGCGGGTTGCGCCGCCGCCGGATCGAGCGCCGCCCAGCCTTGCGCGCGGCCTTCGGCAAAGGCGGCAGGGTCCAGCGTGTCGGCCAGCAGCACTTCCCAGCCGTCCACCAGCCCGGCCAAAGGCTCTGTGGCCATGCCCGAGGTGGCGAGCAGCGCCAGCAGCGGTTCGCCCTGCGGCCAGTCGGCAGGCGGTTGCCGCAGCCGGTCACGCCACCAGGCCAGCTTGATCTGCGCGATCATCGGTTCGCCGTCCGCGCGCACGATCCCCGCCAGCCGTGCATCCAGCGCCAGCAGCGCCAGCACGGGCGGCTGCGCGCGGCGCGAAGCATAGCTCAGCGCCAGCCTTTGCGGCAGTGGCAGGGTGTCGATCAGCGACGGGTGCGAAGTCATCTACGCGCTTCACCCTATTGCAGCCGCGAAGTCAAAGCCGCGCCCCCGATGCGCTGTCATTGCAAACAGGTCGTTAACCCCAATCCGTTACACCCGTGAAACCACGTCGCGGGTAATTGTGCGAGGATCGGTCAGAAACAGGTGGTTCGAATGATCCTGAAGTTCATGCGCGAGACTGTCCGCAAGCTGGCACAATGCCGCAGCGGCAACGCGACCATGCTGGTGGCGCTGGGCTTGCCCGTGCTGATCGGCGGGGCGGGTCTGGGCGTCGACATGACGCAATGGTACATGTGGAAGCGCGAATTGCAGTTCGCGGTGGACCAGGCGGCGGTTGCCGGGGCCTGGGCGCGTACCGACGAGGATACCGAGAACACCTACCAGACCCGCGCGACGCAGGAATTCAATTCCAACCTGGCGGTTACCGACGATTTCCACAGCGCGCCCGTGGTGCAGCTGGCCGATTTCGCCGGCGGCACCGATAATTCCGTCGCGGTTTCGGCTACGGTGACCAGGGAACTGCCCTTTACCGGCTTCCTCACCGGCAACAGCGCCACGGTCTATGCCTATGCCCAGGCCAGCTTCGAGGAAGGCACCACCTTCACCAGCTGCCTGATCGCACTGGACGACGACGACGAAGGCGCGATCACGCTCGGCGGCAACTCGGTGCTGACGGCCAGCTGCGGGCTTGCCGCGCTGTCGGTCGACGACCTGTCGATCAAGGTCAACGGCAACCCCACGGTGGACGCTGGGTGGATCCTGTCGGCGGGCGGCGTGGACGAATGGTTCTATGCCAATACCGATGACGTGATCATGGAATACATGTCCGGCCTGTACGATCCATTCGCCGATCTCGATCCGCCCAATCCTGCCGAATCGCAGGTAAGCCGGACCTATTCCTGCAACGCCACGGCAGACACCACCACCGCCGACGTCACCACGCGGACGGTGACGCAGTACACCTATTGGCAGAAGCAGAACAAAAGCGAGGTCTGGGCCAGCCCCACCGCGCCCTATCCGCGCGCCAATACCGATCTGACCACGACTTCCCACGCCCAGATCGTGCCCAACGGCACCACCGCAGGCACCAACACGGGCTCTCCGACGGTGCAGTGGAACGATCTTGGCGGCACAGGCAACAACAAGAAGTGGGAAAAAGTCACCACCACCACCACCACCACCTACAGCAACGTGGTGGTGACGCCTGGCGCCCCTGCCGGCAGCGTGCGGCCTGGCACCTACACCAATATCCGTATCGGCTGCGACACCGCTTTCGCGCCGGGCATCTACAACATCGTGGGTGGCAGCCTGACCATCAACGGCCAGCATGAAGTTACCGGTTCGGGCGTGATGTTCGTGCTCTACGACGGCGCCTCGATCAACATCAACGGTGGGGCCGACGTCAACCTGACTGCCCCGCTGGCGGCCGACCTGATGTCGTTCGGGATTTCTGCCGATGACGCCAACAAGCTGGCGGGTATGCTGGTGTTCGAGGATCGAGACGGCCCCGGTGCGGGCAACAACGGCCAGAAGTTCAACGGCAATGCCAACACCATCCTCAACGGGACGTTCTACTTCCCGGTGAGCGAGGTGTTCTTCGCCGGCACCGCCGGGGTCACCAGCCAGTGCCTGATGATCGCGGCCAACAACATCACCATCACCGGCACCACCAACATGTCGACCTTCTGTCCTAACGGTTCGAGCGAGGACGACGTGGTGGCCAGTACCGCTTCCACCGTGAGGCTGGTGGCATGATCCGCGCGCTTGCCCTCCTCGTCCGCGACGATCGCGGTTCGATGGCGATCGAGACCGCCTTCGTCGCGCCCGTGCTGCTGCTGCTGTCGCTGGGCGGGTTCGAAGTCAGCCAGATGGTGGCAGGGCAGACCGAGCTGCAAAGCGCGGCTGCCGAAGCGGCGGCTGTGGTCCGCGCGGTGGCGCCTGAAACGACTGGTGAACGCAACACCGTGCGCAGCATCATCGCCAACTCCACCGGCCTGACGACTTCGCAGGTCAGTGTGCGTGAAGTCTATCGGTGCGGCACCAACAGCCAGTACACCGACAACGCGGACTATTGCGGCAGCGGCCCCACCAACACGTTCATCCGGGTGCGGCTGAACGATACCTACACGCCGATCTGGGCCAACTACGGTGTCGGATCGGGCTTCAACTACCACGTTGTGCGCTTCGTGCAGATCGGATGATAACCATGCGCCTGCCCACATTCCTCACCCGCCTGCGCCGCAGCGACCACGGCGCTGCTGCCGTGGAATTCGCGCTGCTGGGTCCGGCGTTCCTGCTGATGATGCTGGGCGTTCTCCAGGTGGGCATCGCCATGTAGAACTACAACGCGCTGCGCAGCCTGTCGGCGGACATCGCGCGTTATGCCATGGTGCAATACCAGAACGGCAACGAGGTCTCGAACTCGCAGATCGAGACCTGGGGCGAAAACCACGCGCTGGGTGCGCCCTACCTGCTCGATCAATCGCGGCTCAACACCGTGGTTACCACGCCTGCCACGCAGCGGGTGGCGGGTGCGGACGAACGGCAGATCGCGATCTATTACCAGATTGATTCAGTGCTGGGTTTCGCGGGGATCGAATTCCCCTTCATCAGCTATACCCGCCCGGTCTTCCTGCTCGAGGACTGACGCGCCGCACGCTGCGGAAAAGCGTGAATCTGTTAACCCTACGCGTCAACCTTCCTCTCAGGGCTGGTGGCTAGGGTGGCAGCCGTGAGCGTTCCATCTTCCCTCCCCCTTGTCCGGCGACTGGCGCAGGTGCTGCGGCAGCTGCTGCGCGATCACAAGGGCAATGCCATGGCGATCATGGCGGCATCGCTGTTCCCGCTGCTGGCGCTGGTGGGCGGCGGAGTGGACATGGGGCGCGGTTACCTGGCCCAGTCGCGCTTGCAGCAGGCCTGCGACGCGGGCGTGCTGGCGGCACGCCATCGGCTGGGTTCCAGCGTGGCGGTGGACGGTGTCGTGCCGTCGAACGTTGCCGCCACCGGCCAGCGGTTCTTCAACGTCAACTTCCGCGACGGGGCCTACGGCACCGAGAACCGCCAGTTCGAGATGACGCTGGAAAGCAACTACGCGATCTCCGGCCAGGCGTCGGTCGACGTGCCGACCACGATCATGCAGGTGTTCGGATATTCCACCATGCCGGTGGAAGTTTCGTGCGAATCGATCCTGAATTTCAGCGACCTCGACGTGATGATGGTGGTCGACGTTACCGGCTCGATGCGCTGGGCCAACCCCGGCGATACCCTGTCGCGGCTGGATTCGGTCAAGCAGGTAATCCGCAACTTCCACGCCCAGATCGAATCCGCCAAGGCGCCGGGTACCGAAATCCGCTATGGCTTCGTGCCCTATGCCACCAACGTCAATGTCGGCGGCCTGTTGCAGGACGACTGGATGGTGGACAGCTGGGCTTACCAGAGCCGCGAGGATACCGGCGTCAGGATCCCCAATACCAATGTGGCGCGCACCTATCAGCGCAACGTGGTCCACGTTTCGGGCACGATTTCGACCTGGGCCACGATCAGCAGCTACACCGCCACCTGGAACCCGCCCCCGACGGCAGACCAGAGCGGCTGGTACAGCTGTGACCGCGCGCTGCCCACCGGCACCGGCACCACCACCACTACCGCCACCGGCCCCATGTACGTTGAGACCCAGGCCAGCCCCGCCGCGGTCCTGCAGGTTACGCCGTATCAGAGCCGCCAGAACGGCACGACCTATCGCCACAGCCTGAGCGGATCGACCTGCCGGGTGCAGCAGGCCAATGCCAGCAACTATGTGACCCGCTACGAACTCGTGCGCGAAATCCCCTCGTTCGACCGTATCCTGTGGCGGTATGCCCCGATCACGCGCGAGGTCAGCAACTGGCGCAGCGAAACCACCGGCTGCATCGAGGAACGCGATACCTACGAGATCGACGACTATGACAATGTCGATTTCAGCCGCGCGCTCGATCTCGATATCGACCTGGTGCCGACGCCGGGCAACCTGGCGACCCAGTGGCGTCCGCGCTATCCCAGCGCAATCCGCGTGCGGCGCATCCTGATGAACGGATCGGGCGATTTCAACCCGGCCGAATATCGCACGACCGACGAATATGCCGATACCGGCACCTGGTGGTTCAGCGACTGCCCTGCCCCCGCCCAGCGGTTGCAGGAAATGGATGCGAGCCAGCTCGACACCTACCTCGCCACGCTGCGCCCCTATGGCGCGACCTATCACGATATCGGCATGATCTGGGGCGGACGCCTGCTGTCGCCCACCGGCATCTTCGCCGCCGAGAACGCCGATACCGAAGGCCACACCCGCAGCCGCAACATGATCTGGCTGACCGACGGCCAGACCGAGCCTTACGACCTTGCCTATGGCGTCTACGGCGTGGACGGGCTGGACCAGCGCCGCTGGGATCCGGACAGCTCCTCGCTCACCCTCACCCAGACCATCGAGCACCGCTTTGCCGTGGCCTGCGAGCAGGTGAAGAACCGCAACATCACCGTGTGGGTGGTGGCCTTCGGCACCAGTCTCAACCCGATCATGACCGAGTGCGCAGGGCCAGGGCATTACTTCGAGGCGCGCAATTCGGCCGAACTGAGCGCCGCCTTCGCCACCATCGCCCGCTCGATGAGCGAACTGCGGATCAACAACTGATGCGCCGCGCGATCATCCGTGACGGCATTCGGGACGACAGGGGCGTGACGGCGGTGGAATTCGCCATGATCGCGCCGGTGCTGGCGATGACGCTGCTGGGCCTGTTCGACCTGTGCTACAACTTCTACGCCGATACCATGATCGAAGGCGCGGTGCAGAAGGCGGCGCGCGATTCGACCGTCGAAGGCTATGCCAACAACCCGGCGGCGCTGGATGCACGGGTCACACACGCGGTGCGCCTGGTGGTGCCTAGCGCCGATGTCAGCTTCAGCCGCCGCGCCTACACCGACTATACCGATATCGGCCAGGCCGAGGAATTCACCGACAACAACAGCGACGGCCTGTGCAACAACAACGAACCGTTCGAGGACGTCAACGGCAACGGCACCTGGGACACCGACCGTTCGCGTGATGCCACCAACGGCGCGCGCGACGCGGTGCTGTACGAAGTCACCGCCACCTATGATCGTGCATTTCCGCTGCCCGGCCTGCTGAACTGGAGCCCGCAGCAGACCGTGCGGGCCACCACCGTGCTGCGCAACCAGCCCTACAACTTGCAGGAAATCGAAGTCAGCGTGGAGCATTGCACATGACCCGCTCGCTCACCCGCTTCCTGCGCCGCCTGTCGCGCCACACATCGGGCGTGGCGATGACCGAGTTCGCGCTGATCTTCCCCTTCATCCTCGGCGTGGGGCTGATGGGCATGGAAACCGCCAACCGCGTGCTGGTGCAGATGAAGGTGGCGCAGCTGGCCAGCCAGATCGCGGACAACGCCTCGCGCATCGGGGACCAGTCGATGCTGGAAGATCGCAAGATCTATGAAGGCGACATCAACGACCTGTTCTACGGCGCCTGGATGCAAGGCGGCGATTCGATCGACCTCTACCGCCATGGCCGGGTGATCCTCTCCAGCCTGGAAGTGGTGCCCGATACCGAGGACCAGCAGTACATCCATTGGCAACGCTGCCTGGGCATGAAGAACCACGTCAGCAGCTACGGCATCGAAGGCGATGGCCGCACCTCGGACGACTTGCCGGGCATGGGGCCGGCGGGCGAGGAAGTGACCGCCTTTGCCGATGGCGCGGTGATGTTCGTGGAGATCAGCTACGACTACCAGCCGCTGATCGGCGCGCCGCTGACCTTCAACGAGGGCGACATCCACGTGATTTCCAGCTTCACCGTGCGCAACGACCGCGACCTGACGCGGATCTACCAGCGCAGTTCGACCAACCCTGATCCGGTGGCGCGCTGCGATACCTACGGCAACGTCAGCGCCACCGGCTGAGCCCGGCGTTTGCGCCTAGGCGCGATAGGTAACCTTGCGGCAGGCGGCCACCACCCTGGCCTTGTCGATCAGCGCCAGCTTTTCCAGGTTTGCAGCATAGGGCAGCGGCACGTCTTCGTTGCACACCCGCAGCACGGGGGCATCGAGGTGGTCGAAGCCCTGTTCCATGCACACGGTGACGATTTCCGACGCGATCGAGCACACCGGCCAGCCTTCCTCGACCACCACCAGGCGGTTGGTCTTGGCCAGGCTTTCCAGCACCGTCGCGGTATCGAGCGGGCGCAGGGTGCGCAGGTCGATCACTTCGGCTTCGATACCCTCGGCCGCCAGTTCCTCGGCCGCCTGCAACGAAACGCCGACGCCGATCGAGTAGCTGACGATGGTGACATCGCTACCCTCGCGCATGATCCGCGCCTTGCCGATCGGCAGCACGTGATCGTCCAGCTGGGCGACTTCGAAGCTCTGGCCGTAGATCAGCTCGTTTTCGAGGAAGACCACCGGGTCTTCGCTGCGGATCGCCGCCTTCAGCAGGCCCTTGGCGTCCGAGGCATCGTAGGGTGCGATCACGATCAGGCCCGGCACGCTGGCGTACCACGGGCCATAGTTCTGGCTGTGCTGCGC
>JAGREI010000356.1 GCA_020446625.1 Erythrobacter sp. | reverse complement strand
CCGTTGAGCATGTGGCATTCGCGCACTTCGGGCAGGGCCTTGATGTGGTTCTCGAACGCCTTCAGGTCTTCCTCCGCCTGGCTGCGCAGCGAAACCATGGCGAAGACGGTGATGGCGAAACCCAGCTTGCTGGCGTCCAGATCGGCATGGTAGCCGCGGATCACGCCGCTTTCCTCCAGCGAGCGGACGCGGCGCAGGCATGGCGGGGCGGTCAGGCCCACGCGGCGCGCCAGGTCGACATTGGTGACCCGCCCTTCGGCCTGCAATTCGGCCAGCAGGCGCCGGTCAATCTTGTCGAGTGTGGACATTCTTTTCGTCCCCTTTGCGAATCCGTCACCCCGCACACATGTTAGGCAACATCCATTGCGCCAGAGCAAGCCCTCGTGGAATTTTGTTCTTGTTTAGCGCAATTGTCCCCTTTTGCAACGCGTCCGCCGTTAACCATGCTTGCGCCCGGCAGTCCGGATATTGCGATGATCGCAAAATCTTAACCTTCCTCCCGCCGGAGCATGAATGCAGTTCGACGACCGCCTCGCCACAGTGCTGCGCAAGCGCGCCGCCAGCGATGCGGCCGCGCGCACCCAGTTGCGGCAACTGCTCGACCTGCTCGGCACGCGCGAGACGCTGCTGCGAGGCCCGGCCATGGCGCGAATCGCCCGCACCGCGCGCAGCCTGCCGCAGGCCGAGCGCGACCGGCTGCTGTTCGCGCCCGCGCTGACCGGGCGCCACCCCCGGCTGGGGACCATGGCGGGCTTTGTCCGGCTCGACGAATTGCAGCAGAGCCTGCCGCAGGAGGACCAGTCTGCCATCCTGCGCGAGCCGGGGCTGCGGCTGCGCAATCCCGCGCTGGTGGCCTTCCTGGCCGAAGGCGAGCCCAAGCCCGCCGCATCGGCCATGGCCACCGCGCAGCTGGACGAGAGCCAGTGGCTGGCGCTGATCCCCGCCCTGCCGGTTACCGCGCGCGGCTTCCTGCGCCACCGCCGCGACTTGCCGCCCGCCGCGCGCGACCTGCTCCAGCGGCTGGGCGTGCGCGACCTGGTGCTGCCGAACACGGTGCTGGACCTGGAGATCGAGGCCGAAGAGGTCGAGACGCCGCCCTCGCCTGCACCGCCGCCAGCCGAAGCCGGTGCGGACGAAGGCATTGCCGCACTACGCAAACGCATCGAGGCGTTCCGCCAAACTCGTCCCGCAACCGGTGCGCACCCGCGCCTGCCGCTGGGCGACGTAGCGCGCGATTCCGCGCCCGAAACGCTGATCGAAGTCGTCACCGATACTGCCGGCGTGGTGGTGCAGGCAGAAGGGCGCAGCGCGGCGATGCTGGCGGGGCTGGTGCTGACCGCGCCGCGCCCCGGTGCGCTGGTGCAGTTCGATGACCGCGTCGCCATTGCCCTGCGCCGCCGCCAGCCCTTGCGGCAGGCGCGGCTGGCCATCGACGCTGCCCCCGCGATCAGCGGCGACTGGCGGATCGACGCGGTGCCGCGGTTCGATCCCGTCAGCCATGGCTTTGCGGGCTATGCCGCGCGGCTCTATCGCCTGCGCCTGGCCGAGCCTGACGCGCCTCCCGCGCATCCCGGCGATGCCATGCGCCAGGTGCTGCACGAACTGCGCACCCCGGTGAACGCGATCCAGGGCTTTGCCGAGATCATCCAGCAGCAGCTGTTCGGCAATGTCCCCCACGAATACCGCGCCCACGCCGCCGCCATCGCGGGCGATGCCGCCATGCTGCTGGCCGGGTTCGACGAGGTCGACCGCATGGTGAAGCTGGATGCCGGAGCCATGGCGCTGGACGATGGCGAGTGCGATCTGCGCGAGGCGCTGACCGTCACCGTGGCCCGGCTGGAAGGCGCGCTGCGATCGCGCGAGGCGGGCTTCGCGCTGGTGGTGGAGGGTGACAGCTTCGCCATTCCGCTCGCCCGCGAAGAGGCCATGGTGCTGTGCTGGCGGCTGCTGGCAACTGCGGCCGGCGCGCTTGGTCCGGGTGAGCGGGCGCCGGTCACGCTGGCGGCGGACGGCGAACAGATCACCCTCACCCTGTCGGTGCCTGCGGCGCTGCGCGATGCCGGGCCGGACAATGGCCGCGATGGCCAGCGCCGCCGTGCCATCAGCGCGGGAATGTTCGGCCCGCGCTTCAGTTTTCGCCTGGCCGAAGCCGAAGCCCGCGCGGTGGGCGGATCGCTCGCCTGCCAGGGCGATCAGGTCGTGCTGACTCTACCCACATTGGCCGCTCCGATTGGGGCCGCTCCGATTGGGGTTGATGTTAACGACTTTGGCGCACAGGGTGGCTGAAGGGGCAGGCTAAGGAGACAGTCATTGGCGATGGGCAACTTGCTCGTTCCGCCATCTGTGGATGCGCTGGCGCGCTTCGCGGATTCGACGCCGCGTTTCCTGCTGACGGTGGATACCGAGGAAGACTTCGACTGGACCCTGCCGCTGTCGCGCGACAGCCATGGCACCGAACACGTCCCCCGCCTGGCCAAGTTTCAGGAGTTCTGCGAGAACGAAGGGGTCGTGCCGATCTACCTGGTCGACTGGCCGATCGCCAATTCCAACTTCGCCCGCGATATCCTGCGCGCTCCGCTGGCCGCCGGGAAGGCAGAAATCGGGGTGCAGCTGCATCCCTGGGTAAACCCGCCGTTCGAGGAGGAGGTCACTCAGCTCAACTCCTTCGCCGGCAACCTGCCCAGACCGCTGGAAGAGGCCAAGCTGGCGAAGCTGCGAGACGCGATCGAGGCCAATTTCGACGTCGCCCCGCTGATCTATCGCGCCGGGCGATACGGCGTGGGGCCGAATTCCGCCGAACTGCTATCCCGCCATGGCATCGCCATCGATTCCTCGGTGCGGCCGCTGTTCGACTATTCCAGCGCGGGCGGGCCGGACTATCGCCGCCATCCGCTCTACCCCTACTGGGTGGATGCCGCGCACACCTTGCTAGAACTGCCGCTGACCAGCTGCTTCTGGGGCATGTTGCGGCGGCAGGGCGACACGATCTACCCCCGCCTGTGGCGCGCGCCCAGCCTGCGCGGCGTGCTGGCCAAGCTCGGCCTGCTGGAACGCGTGCCGCTGACGCCCGAAGGCGTGAGCGTGGAGGAAGCGATCCGCGGGATCGACATCGCGCTGGACGACAAGCTGCCGATGCTGGTGTTCAGCTTCCACAGCCCCTCGCTCCGGCCCGGCTCCACCCCCTATGTCCGCAGCGACGAGGATCTGGATGCGCTCTACGACTGGTGGCGGCGGATCTTCGCATACCTGCGCCAGCGCGGCGTGCAGGCCAGCAGCGTGCGCGACGTGATGAGCGTGGTGGTGCGGTAGGGGCCAGGGCTATCCGGCGGCCCTTCGCTTGCGCTCGGGAGTTTCGACGCAGAACCGTCCCCAGGACGGTTTTGTCCAGTCGAAACTGGTCGGGGAGACAGGATTGGCTGCGCCGATCATGTCCCTCTCTTCCCAACCGCCACAAGGGCGGTTGGTCGGGGAGACAGGATTCGAA
>JAGREI010000355.1 GCA_020446625.1 Erythrobacter sp. | reverse complement strand
TAGGTGAACGAATCGCCGAGCGTCAGGATGACCCGGTCCCGATCGTCGGGCGCCTCGCCTCTTGCGACACGCAAAGCCACCGCGCCGAAAACCCGCAGCCCGATCTCCGCCACCACGAGAAACAGCACGAACGCCAGCGCCATAAAGGCCAGGCGCTTAAGCCAAGATCGAGAGTGCCTCGCGTCGTTCATGGGGGTGGTTTTAGCATTTTTTTTTTTTTTTAACAGCGGGCGAATTGTGGGAGTTACGATGAGGGCAAACGTCGTGCCGCTCGTTGTTCGCACTCAGCCGCAAGCCAGAAAAACATATGTCATCCTGAACGAAGTGAAGGATCTGGGAATGACCAGTCACTTCGACAACGTTGTCGAAAAACCAGGTCGGAGCCGGATTCTTCGTTTCACTCAGAATGACACCCTAGGTTCAGGTTCCAGAGAAATTCGCCAAGTCGCCCACCACCCGATGCTAGGGAGACGGTCGTGTCGTCACATCGCCGAATCACAAAATCAACATCGCGTCGCCGTAACTGAAAAACCGATACCGCTCCCGCACCGCCTCGGCGTAAAGCTCAAGCAGGCGTTCCCGGCCGACCAGCGCGGAGACGAGCATCAGCAGCGTGGACTTGGGCAGGTGGAAGTTGGTCATCAGGCCATCCACCGCCCTGAAGCGATAGCCCGGCGTGATGAAGATCGCGGTATCGGCGGCGAAGGGATGGATCGTGCCATGCTCGTCCGCCGCGCTTTCGAGCAGGCGCAGGCTGGTGGTGCCGACCGCGATCAGCCTGCCCCCCGCCGCGCGCGCGGCGTTGAGCCGGCCTGCCGTGGCGGCGTCGATGGTGCCCCATTCGGCGTGCATCCGGTGGTCATCGGTATCGTCGGCCTTCACCGGCAGGAAAGTGCCTGCGCCCACGTGCAGGGTCAGCGTTTCGCGCCCCACGCCCGCAGCGTCCAGCGCGGCGATCAACCGGTCGGTGAAGTGCAGCGCGGCGGTGGGAGCGGCAACCGCGCCGTCCTTTGCCGCGAACATGGTCTGATAGTCCGACAGGTCCGCTTCGTCGGTGCCGCGCTTGCCCGCGATATAGGGCGGCAAGGGCATCCGCCCTGCCCGCTCCAGCAGTACCTCCACCGGCTCCTCGCCCGCGAAAGCCAGGGTGAAGCTGCCGTCGGCGTGGCGTTCCTCGGCCAGGGCGCAAACGCCCGCGCCGAAATCCACCGTGTCGCCCAGGCGCAGCCGCTTGGCGTTGCGCACGAAGGCTTGCCAGCGGCGCAAGTCGATCCGCTTGTGCAGCGTCGCGCCGATCCGGGCTTCCCCCCGCATGCCTTCCAGCTGGGCGGGAATCACGCGGGTATCGTTGAACACCAGCACGTCGCCTGCACGCAGCAGGCCGGGCAGGTCCATCACGCCCATGTCCGCAAACGGCGCCTGGCCATCGACCACCAGCATCCGCGCCGAATCGCGCGGCCGTGCCGGGCGCAGCGCGATCAGCTCGTTCGGCAGGTCGAAATCGAACAGGTCGACTTTCATCGGTCATGCCCCTCCCCGTTCCGGGAAGGATCGGGGATCAGTTGCCCGAGGGACCGTTGAGCATGTCGAGCGTGATCCGCTCCGGCGCGGCAGAGGGTGCGGCGGGCATCAGCTGCGGCACATGGTCGGCAGCAATGCTGGCTTGCAGGATGCGCGTGGGATTGCTGGGCGGTTCGCCGCGCTGGATCGCGTCGACGGCAGCCATGTTATGGATCACGCGGCCGAAATTGGTGTAGGTCCGGTCCAGCGCAAAGCGCGGATAGAACACGATGAAGAACTGGCTGTTGGCGCTGTCTTCATCCTGCGCGCGGGCCATGGACACGGTGCCGCGGACGTGGGGCAGGAAGTTGAACTCCTCCTCCAGGTCGGGCAGCGTCGATCCGCCCTGGCCGGTGCCGGTGGGATCGCCGGTCTGCGCCATGAA
>JAGREI010000033.1 GCA_020446625.1 Erythrobacter sp. | reverse complement strand
GTCGTCATAGTCGTGGCCGGGATAGTCCTTGTCGATCTCCTGCGCGAAGGCTTCGCCATAGCTGGTGGAACCGCGCGGATTGGCCGACAGCACGGCATAGCCCGCCGCCGCGTAAAGCTGGTTGTCGGTGGAGAAATGCGGGCCATAGGCGGTGTTGGGGCCGCCGTGGATTTCCAGGATCATCGGCACCCGCGTGCCGTCGACATAGCCGGGCGGCAAGGTCAGCCAGCCCTGGATTTCCTGCCCGTCATAGCTGGAGGCGACGGTAATCTCGCGCACCTCGCCAAGGGTCTTGGTGGCGCGCAGCCCGGCGTTGAGATCGGTGAGGTAACGGGTGGAGCCGCGCCGCGTCACCTGCACGTCGGCGGGGCGCTGGGCGGTGCCGCCGGTGAAGGCCACGGTGCCGTCCTGGCTGACGGAGAAGCTGCCGCCGGTATAGGGCCGGTCCAGCCCGCCGCCCGACAGGCCGGAGGCAACCCGTTGCACGCTGCCATCCAGCCCCACGCGCGCCACATAGGTTTCGCCGCGCTCGTCATACTGCACGTAAAGGCTGCGCGAATCGGCGGCCCAGTGGAAATCGGCAGGCTCGCGATCCCAGCCCGGCGCGACGAGCCGTGAATTGCTGCCATCGGCATTCATCACGTAGAGTTCGGCCTGTTCGTAGGCGCGGCCCGCATCGTCGAATCCGACATAGGCCACCATGCGCCCGTCGGGCGAAACCTGCGCTCCGCCATCGGGGCCGTTGCGGTCGGTCAGCCGGGTGAGGGCGAGCGAGGCCACGTCGACCGCCCAGACTTCGCCTTCCACCTGGTCCAGCTGCCAGTTCGGCTGGCGGTTGGCGCTGAAATAGATGCGGCTGCCATCGGGCGACCAGCTGAGCGGGCCGGTATCGTTGTAACGGCCGAAGGTCAGCTGGCGCGGCGCGCCGCCGGTGGCGGGGATGACGAAGACCTTCTCGAACCCCGGCGTCAGTTCGCCCGCACCATCGGCGCGGAAGTTGACGAGGTCTGTGATCTCCAGCGGATCGGCCCATTCGGCGCCTTCGGGGCGGTTCGATGGCTGCGACCCCAGCGAGGGCGCGGAATCGTCCACCGTCATGGTGTAGGCGATGGAGCGGCCATCGGGCGACCAGGCGATGCTCGAAGGGCTGCTGGGCAGGCCGGTCAGCCGTACCGCCTCGCCGCTGCCCAGCCATTTCACCCACAGCTGTGCGCTGCCACCGGCGGTGGAAACATAGGCCAGGCGGCTGCCATCGGGGGACCAGGTCGGCGCAAAGGCCGCGCCGTCGCTGCCGGCAAAGGGGGTTTCGGCGCCGCTGGCCACGTCGATCAGCCAGATCGAGCTGACCGCGCGATCGGTCATGATGTCGTTCTGGCGGCGGACATAGGCGATGGTGCGGCCATCGGGGCTGATCTGCGGATCGGATGCCAGCGCCAGGTCGAACAGGTCTTCGCCGGTGAACAGGCGGTTGGGGCCGGTGCGGTCAGACCCCTGCGCCGATGCGCTCATGGCCACGGGCTGGGCATCGGCAGGCGCGCTGGCCTGGGCGAATACCGTGGCGGGCAGGGTGGCGAAAGCGAGAGCGGCGGTGGCGGCGAGCAGGGCGTGGCGCATGATGTTCCCCTTGAAATGTCCCGCGCGGGTTGTGGCCGCAGTTGGCCCGCCGATCAATGGACAACAAAAAGGGCGCCGCAAGGGGCGCCCTTTCGGTGTGGCACTGGCCGTAAGGGTTACAGCTGGCCCAGCATGTGTTCGGCGCTGGAAACCTTGAACTCGCCGGGGCCTTCCACGTTCAGCTCGGTCACCACGCCATCGTCCACGATCATGCTGAACCGCTGGCCGCGCTTGCCCATGCCGAAGCCCGAACCGTCCATGGTCAGGCCCAGCGCGGTGGCGAAATCGCCGTTGCCGTCTGCCAGCATGGTGATGTCACCCGAACCGCTGGCCTTGTTCCACGCGCCCATGACGAAGGCATCGTTGACCGCGGTGCAGGCGATCTCGTCCACGCCCTTGGCCTTCAGTTCGGCGGCCTTTTCCACGAAACCGGGCAGGTGCTTGGCCGAACAGGTGGGGGTGAAGGCGCCGGGTACGGAGAACAGCGCCACCTTCTTGCCCTTGAAGAAATCGCTCGATTGCACGGCGTCGGGGCCTTCGGAGGTGGCCTTCACCAGCTTTACGTCGGGAAGGGTGTCGCCTTTGGAAATGGTCATCGGGGTTCTCCTCATGGGGTTCGGGCAGAGACATAGGCGCTAACCGGCCTTGCGCAAGGCCGCAAAGGGTTGTCCGCAAAGCCGCTCGCCTCTATGGCGCGCCATCGACATCGCGTTGCATGGAGCCCCGGCAGCGCCCCAGCCATACAGCTTGAGGAGTACCGCCCGTGGCCGACGCCGCTTTCACCGACTATATCGTCAAGGATATCGCTCTGGCCGACTATGGCCGCGCGGAAATCAACATCGCGGAAACCGAAATGCCCGGCCTGATGGCCACGCGCGAGGAATTCGGCGCGTCGCAGCCGCTGAAGGGCGCGCGCATCACCGGATCGCTGCACATGACCATCCA
>JAGREI010000354.1 GCA_020446625.1 Erythrobacter sp. | reverse complement strand
CCGCAAGGCCGACTGGCCGCCCGCAGGTGCCGCGCAGCGCAGCGGAGCGAACAGCACCGAGGACGAGGCCGCGGAGGCGGCCTCGCAATAGATCACGCAGGCGGATCGGCCACCATGGCGGTGAAGTCGACGTCGCAAGTCACCTTGCCATCCACGCTTGCTTCGCCGTGGAACTTGCAGATGCGGCTGCGCTGCTGGGTGAAGCTGACGTCCAGCTTCAGCAGGCAGCCCGGCTCCACCGGGGCGCGGAACTTGGCGTTCTCGATGGCCATGAAATAGACCAGCTTGCCGCTGTCCGCCAGGTCCAGCGTCTCGATCCCGAGAATGCCGGCGGCCTGCGCCAGCGCCTCGATCTGCAAGACGCCGGGCATGATCGGGCGACCGGGGAAGTGGCCCTGAAAGAACCCTTCGTTGAAGGTCACCGCCTTGATCGCGGAGATCCGCTCACCCTTCACGACCTCCTCGACACGGTCGACGAGGAGCATGGGGTAACGGTGCGGCAGGGCCTTGAGGATGCGCGGAATGTCGTAGCTGTCGCTCACTGCCCTGCCCCCGTTCGCCTGGCCTTAGCGGCCGCCTTCGGCGGACTGCTGCGCAGCCTGCGCGGCGGCGGCAGCCTGCTGTTCGCGCATTTCGCGCGGCAGCCAGCCCTGCGGCGGCACCAGCTGGGCAGCCGGCAGCAGCCGGTTCAGCTGGTTCAGCACCGCTTCGTTGAGGTTGTGGCTGGCATCCGACTGGACCACCGCGTCAGGCCGCAGCACCAGCGTCACGCCGCCGGCCTGCATAGCAGCCTGAAGCGCCGCGCCGAGCTGGTCCTGGATCTGCTCGACCACATAGGCTTCGCTCAGGGCCACCGGGGCCAGGATCTGCTGCAATTCGTTCTGGCCGTTCTGCTGCATGGTCTGGATCTGCACCAGCTGCTGCTGCAAGGCGTTCTGGTCCGCATTGGGCTGCGAACGCGCGGTGTTGAAGGCGGTGATCAGCGGATCGAGCTGCGCCTGGATCGCGGCGCGGCGGGTTTCCGCCTGCTGGAACTGCGCGGCATAGGTGGTCTGCCGCTGGGTGGTGGCGGTGGTGTAGGCCGTGGAGTTGGCGATGACGGCGTCGATGTTGACGACGGCCACGCGCTGCGCGGTCTGCGCCGCGACAGGAGCGGAATTGGCGGGCGCCACGACGGCAGCAAGGCCAAGGGCGGCGACAAGCGCCGGCTTCAGGAAAGTCTTCATTAGAATTGCGTTCCTACGTTGAAGGACAAGGTTTTGGTTTCGTCGCCCACTTGCGATAGCACGTCGTATGCTAAATCGATCCTGAACGGTCCGAAAGGAGAGTTCCAGTTGACGCCGATGCCCGCCGAGATGCGCGGCGTGATCGTGTCGCCGTAGAAGCCTTCGGTGAACGGCGGCAGCTGGGTGCCGACCTGGGTGTTGAGGCGGCCGTCGGGCGCGATCGGGTTGGTCACGATCGTAGCGGCGATCGCCGTGCCGGTGTCGTCCAGCGTCAGCTGAGTGTAGAGCAGGTTGCCATTGCCGTCACGCTGCGGAATGAACAGGCCATCGGGCAGCGGGCTTTGCGTCAGCTGCGGCGCGCGCACGTCGAACACCGAACCCACGTCGACGAACAGCGATGGGCGCAGCCCCAGTTCGCGCGCGCCCGAGCCCAGAGGAATCTCGATTTCCGCGCGGGCGAGGTAGTAGGCCGAGCCACCCAGCGCATCCTGCTGGTTGCTGCGATCGGTGAGCGGGACGATCGGCTGGAGATCGCCATTCTCGTCGGCCAGGTAGAACTGGCGGATGACGCGCGGGCCAACGCCGCGAATGTCGAAGCCGCGCATCTGCCCTTCACCAAGGAAGAAGCGGTCGGTCAGCAGCACGTCCTGGCCCAGCCCGGTGATATAGCCGCCTTCCACCGACAGCGAGCCGATGAAGCCCGAACCCAGGGGCCAGTACTGCGCCGCGTTGGCGCGGGCGCGCAGGTAGCGGGTCGAGCCGCCCAGACCGGCGAACTGCACCGTCGCAGAAGCGTTCATGCCGCGCGTCGGCCGCACGCGGCTGTCGAGCGTGGAATAGTTGAGCGAGAGGCCCAGGATCGACTGCACCCGGTTGCCCAGCGCATCGCACAGGTAGCGGCCAGCCAGCAGCGGTTCGCACTGGGTCACGCCGTCGCCGTCGAAGTCGGAGAAGAACTGCGTCTCGTCGACGGTCACCTGCTGGTAATTCAGCGTGTAGCTGCCGATCAGGCTCATGTACTCGGTCAGCGGCACGCCCACGCGCAACGAGAAGCCGGTGGTCGACTGCGAATAGGTGGCGCTGGAACGGTTGTAGTAACCGTTGTTGTAGTCCTGCCGGTAGATGTCGAAGCCGAGCGCGATGTCGCGGTCGAACACCTTGGGTTCGGTAAAGCTAATGTTGGCGGACTGCGAATAGCGCGAATAGTTGACGCCGAAGCCGATCGTCTGGCCGCGCCCGCGGAAGTTGTTCTGCCGGATCGAACCGTTGAAGATGAAGCTTTCAAGGCTGGAGAAGCCCGCCGACAGCGACAGTTCGCCGGTCGGTTCTTCCTGCACGTTGGCTTGCAGGATGATGCGATCGGGGCTGGAACCTTCGACCTGCTCGACCTCGAAGTTTTCCTGGAAGTAGCCCAGCGAGTTGATGCGGGCAGACGAGCGCGCCACCTGCAACGAGCTGAAGGCATCGCCTTCCGCGATACGGAACTCGCGGCGGATCACCTTGTCCTGCGTCAGCGTGTTGCCGTTGATCTCCACCGCCTCGACATAGACGCGCGGCGCGTCGGCCACGGTGAAGGTCACGTCCATGGTGCGCGTTTCGGGGTTGCGCGTGATACGCGGGCGCACGTCGGCAAAGGCATAGCCGAAAGCACCGGCAGTCTCGGTCAGGCTTTCGACGGTGTCGTCGACCTGCTCGGCATTGTACCAGTCGCCGGTATGCATCGACAGCGCGGCGGAAAGTTGTTCGGAAGTGAAGTCGCGAAGCTGGCTCACCACTTCGACATCCCCGAAGTGATAGCGTTCGCCTTCTTCCACCACGTAGGTGATGATGAAGTCGCGCCGGTCAGGCGTCAGCTCGGCCACGGCGGAGACGACGCGGAAGTCGGCATAGCCCTGGGTGAGATAGAACTGCCGCAGCTTCTGCTGGTCGAAGGCCAGCCGGTCCGGGTCATAGCTGGTGTTCGAGCTGAACAGCGCGAACATGCTCGCCTCGCGCGTCACCATCTCGCCGCGCAGCTGGCTGTCGGAGAACACCTCGTTGCCGATTATGTTGATCTGGCGGACCTTGGACTTGGGGCCTTCGGAAATCTCGAAGATCACGTCCACGCGGTTCTGGTCGAGCTGCACCATCTGCGGCTCCACCGTGGCGGCAAAGCGGCCCTGGCGCTTGTACAGCTCGATGATGCGGG
>JAGREI010000353.1 GCA_020446625.1 Erythrobacter sp. | reverse complement strand
CGATGCTGGAAGACGCGATCATGGCCGCGCGCGCGGGCGACATGGGGCTGGAGGAGGACCGTTCCGGCCTTTCCCCGCAGATCACCGTCGATGCACCGATCATGATCCCCGACGACTATGTGCCCGATCTGGCCGTGCGCATGGCGCTCTATCGCCGCCTGAACCAGGCCGAAGGCAAGGCCGAGATCGAAGGCATGGCGGCCGAGATGATCGACCGCTTCGGCCCCCTGCCCCAAGCCACCAAGAACCTGATCCGGCTGATCGAGATCAAGGGCCAGGCGCTGGCCGCGAACGTGGCCAAGATCGAGGTGGGTGCGCGCGGCACCCTGGTCACCTTCCACAAGGACAGCTTCCCCGATCCCGCCGGGCTGATCGCCTATGTCGAACGGCTGAAAGGCACCGCCCGCCTGCGTCCCGACATGAAACTGGTTATCGAGCGTGCCTGGGGTGATCCGGAAAGCCGCTTGAACGGGCTTTTCCAGCTGACCAAGGGGTTGAGCGGGATCGTGGCGAAGGCGGCGAAGGGCTAGCTCGGCAGCAGCCCTGAAAGCCGGTCCGCCGCCATCGGCTTGCCACCCAGGAAGCCCTGCCACACCGCGCAGCCTTCGGCGGCGGCCACCTGGCGCTGGGCTTCGGTCTCGATGCCTTCCGCGATCACCTTCAGGTCCAGCGCGCGGGCCATGGCCACGATACCGCGCAGCACGGCCAGGTCGCGCGGATCGCTGGCGATCCCCTCGATCATCGAACGATCCAGCTTGAGTGCGTCGAGCGGCAGCACCTTCAGGTAGCGGAAGTTGCAGAAGCCCGCGCCGAAATCGTCGAGCACCACGGCAATGCCATGGTCGGCCAGCACCCGCAGCCGTTCGGCGGAACGATCGAGGTCGGCCACCAGCGCCTGCTCGGTGATTTCCAGTGTCAGCCGTTCGGGCGGCAGGCCGGTGTCGGCCAGCATGGCCAGCAAGTCCTCGCCAAAGGTGCGGTCGAACAGGTCCATGGCGGTGACGTTGAGCGACAGCCGCAGGTGCCGCGGCCAGCGCGCCGCCTCCACCATGGCCCCGCGCGCGATATGCCGCGCCAGTCGCCGTGACAGGCCGCTGCCCTGCGCGATGGCCACCAACGCATCGCCCGCCATGGCGCCGTGCAGCGGATGTACCCACCGCACCAGCGCCTCTGCCCCCACCAGCGCATTGTCGTGCGCGGCAAACTGCGGCTGGAACAGCAAGGCCACGGCATCGTCGTCGAGCGCGGCGGCCAGCTCCTCGCTGATCGGGTGCGGCTCGCTGCGGCGGCGTTCGCTGCGCTGGCGGCGTTCGTGCGTGGGGACGGTGAAAAGCATGGCGGCGCCTTGTCCCAATTCGAACATGCCGTCAGCCCCGGCAACAGCCGCGTTGCAAATCGGGACGCCGGTTCATAGACTCGCCCCAGCCAGGAGCAGGAGGCAGCACGGGTGACAGGCGAAAGTACCGGATTTGAGCGGTTGGCACTGGTCTATTCGCAGACCGACCGCGCGCGAAAGGCCGCGCGCGAGCTGTGCGAACGCTATGACTTCGTGCCCACCGCAGAGGCGGACGCCGTGGTGGCGCTGGGCGGAGACGGCACCATGCTCACCGCGCTGCACGAGATGATCGACAACGATCATATCCTGCCCGTCTTCGGCCTCAACCTGGGCACCGTGGGTTTCCTGATGAACCGCTGGCACGGCGCGGGCGGGCTGCCGGAACGGCTGGCGCAGACCAAGCGGATGCCGGTTGCGCCGCTGATGATGGAGGTAATCACCCAGACCAGCGAGAAGCACTGTGCCTATGCCATCAACGAGGTGAGCCTGCTGCGCGAAACCTTCCAGACCGCCAAGCTGGAAGTATCGGTGAACGACCGGGTGCGCATTCCCGAACTGATGGGCGACGGCGTGCTGCTGTCCACCCCGATCGGCTCCACCGCCTACAACCTGTCGGCCAACGGCCCGATCCTGCCGCTCGATTCGAAGATGCTGGCACTCACCCCGATCAGCCCCTTCCGCCCGCGGCGCTGGCGTGGAGCGATCCTGCCCGAACGCAGCAAGGTGACCTTCCGCGTCAACGAACCGGCCAAGCGCCCGGTGGCCGCCGTGGCCGATTCGAAGGAAGTGCGCGACGTGGCCGAAGTCCACATCGCCATCGCCCGCGACAAGGAAATGACCCTGCTGTTCGACCCGCACCAGGCGCTGGACGAGCGGATCGTGGCCGAACAGTTCGTCACCTGATCGGCTGCGAGAACAGGGGTTGCCAAAGCGAATCCGCGCCCATATAGGCGCCTCTCGCTTCAGGCTGTTCCCCGATAGCTCAGCGGTAGAGTAGGTGACTGTTAATCACTTGGTCGTTGGTTCGAATCCAACTCGGGGAGCCACTTTCTTGCCTAAGCATTCCACACCATCGGCCTGACCATTGGCGATCGGGAAGCTTGACGCCCTGCGCGAAGCCGCCACCGCACTGAAGGCTTCTCGCAGCGTTGCGCATACCACCAGTACCTGGGGCTGGCTTGGCACGGTGACTGGCGCCATGGCCGTGATCAGCACGGCGCGCCGGATCGTGGTGGACGTGTGGAACCTGTCGCTCAACGCCAGTTTCGACGGGTTTCTCCAGTTCTATCGCGAGAACCTGGCCTTCCTCCTGGGGTGGACGCACTGGCTGGGCCTCGACCTGCCCGACTGGTATCACGATCTGTTCGTGCTCAATGCGCTGGTGGCCGTGGCGGCCTGGCGCGCCCAGCGCGATGCCAACACCTTCGTCACCAGCTTCGGACAGGCCGTGGAACTGCGCGGGCGCGTGCCGTGGTGGGGGTTCGCCGCCAGCGTCCCGCTGCTGGCGAGCTGGCTGTTCCTGCCGCTGTCGCTGAAACGCATCGCAATACTCGCCACCCGCCCCTTCCGCCGCGCGGCGGCGCTGCGCGAGCGTGCGGAACGCGACGAAGAGAGGGCGCGCGAAGCCGGCTTCGACGCCTACGACGCCTTTCGCCAGAGCCTGCGCGACGAGAGCCGGGACAATGCCGCCTGGGACGCGCGCGATCGCGCGGCGCTGGTCGACCAATTGCGGCTGTTCTTCTACCTGGCGGTTTCGCTGCTGCTGGCGACCTGCGCCTATGTCTGGGCGATCTATTCGGCCTGACCGGCAACACGGCCTGCCCTGGCAGGAAGCCGCGCCTCTTTGATCCTTGCGCGAACCAGGGAGCCAGCGCGGCCTGCCCGATGAATCCCCCACGGCGCGAACGGTTCCCCGCCCGCCATTCCTGCCTAATTTGCCGGTCGCCGGAACCGCAGCGCGAACTTGTCGCTGTGGCCGTTCAATTCGCGCGGGTTGGCGGTGTGCGGATCGTCGGGATTGTGCAGCACGTCGCTTTCGGCCTCCAGCGTGAAGCCCGCCGTCGTCAGCAGGTCGATCACCGCGGCCGGGTCGATCCGGTGCAAGGTGGAGGTGGCGCTTCGCCCGGTGCCGGGCGCGGCGTGATCCTCCACGAAGAAGATGCCGCCGGGGCGCAGCGCGTTGAACACCGATGCATTGGTGGCGGCGATATTGCCGTTGGAGAAGTCGTGGTAGTTCTCGGTGGTCCAGACCAGGTCCACTGGTTCGGGCAAGGTCATGGTGTCATAGCTGTCTACCACCAGCACTTCCACATTGCCGTATTGCGCTGCCACCGCGTTGATCGGGTCCAACGCGCCGGGGCGGTTGGCAAAGAAGGCGGGAAACAGCGCGTAGACCTTGCCTTCCGGCCCCACGGCCTGCGCCAGGATGCGGGTGTAATAGCCGCCGCCGGGAGCCAGTTCGGCCACCACGTCGCCGCGCTGCAAGCCGGAGAAGGCGACCACTTCGGCAGGCTTGCGCGCCTCGTCCCGCGCCACGTCTGCTTCGGGCCGCGCCGGGCTGGCCACGGCGGCCATGATGTATTCCTCCATGTCCACCTGCCCATAGCTGACCGGCACGGGGCTCTGGTTGGGCGATTCGCCCGAGGCGGCGCAGGCCGCAAGGGTGAATGCACTGGCGGCGGCGAGCAGGCAGGAAAGGGCGCGCATGGGGGTGTCTCCTCTGCGCGCCATGCTAGTGCGACCCCTGCCGCTGGCAAGACCTATCCGGCAGCAGCAGCCGCCGCCGCGCGCCGCCGGTCGAGCAGGCCCACCGCCTGCCAGCCCACCAGCGAAACCAGCGCGATCATCGCCGCGCCCGCATACCACGGCGCATCGTGGCCCACCTGGCCGTAGATCAGCCCGAACAGCGGCGGGGCGACGATCCGGCCCACGGCGTTCGACGCCATCAGCAGGCCCATGGTGCTGCCTTGCCGCTCGGGCGGCGTCTCGCGGCTGAGCAAGGCCCCGGCGCTGGGAAAGGCCAGGCTGTGGCCGGTCATCAGCAGCCCCATCAGCAGCACGCCCGTGATCGGCAGGCGGATCACCGGTTGCAGCAGCATCGAGAGCGCCAGCAGCGCCAGCCCCAGCATGATCACCCGCGCCTCGCCAAAGCGGTGGACCAGCGGACCGATCAGCACCAGCTGCGCGAACAGTCCGCCGCCGCCGATGGCAAGGAAGGCAAAGCCCAGGTCGTGCGCGCTCCAGCCGAAATTGGCCTCGCTCCACAGGCCGTAGATCGCTTCCATGCTGGCAAAGGCGGCGATGCCGAAGAAGCTGATGACGAACAGCCGGGCCAGCAGCGGTTCGCGCGAGACGAAGTGGAAAGCTTCGGAGTACCTGGGCAGCGGGCGGCCCTTCCCGCTCGGCTCCACCGCGTCCTTCAAGGCCAGCAGGCACCACAGGCTGGCCAGCAGCGACAGGCCGCCCGCCAGGAAGATCGGCAGGCGGAAGCTGGCGGCCACCACCTCGTCGCCCGCGAACAGGCCGCCCAGCACCGGCCCGAAGGCAAAGCCCAGGCTGAAGGCGGCGCCGAAATAGCCCATGGTCTTGGCGCGGCGTTCGGGCGGACTGACGTCAGCGATAAAGCCCTGGCACACAGAGAGCGTGCCGGAGAAGAAGCCGCTGAACACCCGGATCAGCACCGCCGCCCACAGGCTGGGGGCATAGGCAAAGGCGACGTAGGACAGGCCCGCCACGAAAGTGGTGAGCGCCAGCACCTTGCGCCGTCCCCACTTGTCCGACTGGCGGCCCCAGTGGATTTCCCCGAACACGTTGCCGAAGCTGTAGGCGGCGAACAGCAGCGCAATCTCGAACGGGCGGGCCTGGAACACCTGGCCGTAGAACGGCAGCAGCGGCAGGATCAGGCTGAACCCGGCGATGTTGATGAACACCGCCACCAGCAGCGGGGGCAGGCGTTTATCCATGGTAACGCGGCTCCGGCAGGCCGCGCACGCCCAGCCCGTCGATCACGAAGTGCGCGCCATCGTCAGGCGTGGGTTCGCGCCCAAGGAAGCTGGGATCGATGCTGGGAACGAACAGCCGATCCAGATCCGGGCCGAAGAACATGCAACTGGCAGGCAGCATGGTGGGCATGGCGATCTCGCGCAGCACCTCGCCCTGCGGAGAGAGGCACAGCACCACCCCGCCCTCGCAGATCGCGGTCCACAGGTTGCCCTGGGCATCCACCGTCGCCCCGTCGGGGATCGGGCCATAGGCACTCGAATTGAAGAACTCGCGCCGGTTGGAGGCGCTGCCGGTGTCGATGTCGTAATCGTAGGCGTAGATCACATGCGCCATCGAATCCGCGTGGTAGAGCACCCTGTCGTCGGGCGAGAAGCAGGGGCCGTTGCCCAATGTCAGCCCAGAGTCGAGCTGGCGCAGCTCGCCCTGGTCGAGCACATACAGCCCGCCAAGCGGTTCGGCGGCCTTGCGGTGGCTGGTGCCGAAGACGAAGCGCCCGCGCCGGTCCACCTTGCCGTCGGCCAGCTGGACTTGCGGATCAGGCGGATCGAGCAAGGCCAGCGGGGTAACCGCGCCGGTGGCGAAGTCGAGGCTGTGTACGCCGCTGACCAGCGCGACCACGGCCCCGCCCGCTTCGCGCTGGGCCATGGAACCGATCATGTCCGGCACCTGCCAGCTTTTCAGGTCATTGCTGGCGGGATCCCAGCGGAACACCTGCTGCGCCAGGATATCGATGTAATACAGCGCCTGCTCGGCCACGTCCCAGACGGGGCCTTCGCCCACCTGGCATTTCGGCAGGTCCAGCCGGGTGATCTGCATGGCTTGCTCCCTCTCCGCCGATCATCATAACGATCGTTAGGATTGGGACAAGTGGCGACACGATCGCAGCAAGGTTCGGCCCGCAAGGCGGGCCGCAAGGGCAAACGCCCGCCCGCAACGGGCGCAGCTTTGCTGCGCGTCTAGTGAGGACGAAGCCGCGGAGGCGGCTTCGCCAACAAGATCAGGCCGCCGCCCCGTGGCAGTGCTTGTACTTGTTGCCCGATCCGCAGGGGCACGGCGCGTTGCGGCTGACCATCATGTCCTTGTACGGATCCTCGCGCAGGGCCGAACCGGCGGTGCCGGTCTGCGCCACCGGCGATCCGGCCAGGGTGCCGAACAGCGGCTGCATGAACTGCGAACCGTCGCCGTCGTTGGAATCGTCCTCTCCGGTGAGCGGGTCGATATGGCCGGTCAGGAAAGCGGGCAGATCGGGCAGCGACACCGGCGGCGGCGCGGCGCGCAGCGGGGCGGTGAGCATCTTCTTGGTCACTTCCTCGCGCATCGAATCGAGCATGGTCTGGAACAGGCCGAAGGCTTCGTGCTTGTATTCGTTGATCGGCTGCT
>JAGREI010000352.1 GCA_020446625.1 Erythrobacter sp. | reverse complement strand
AGCGCAAGGGTGACGAAGGCTTCGGGGAAGGCAATTTCAAGGCGCTGTTCGAAAGCATGGAACGCGACCAGATCCGCCGCGGCGTGCTGGAAACCCCGCCCGCCTGATCCGTCTCCGCCACCGGGGAAAAGCTCTGCCGCGCGGCGTTCAGCGCGCCGCAAGGCCCTTGCGCGCAGGGGCCTTCCGCGCCATCACACGCGCGACGAGAGGAGTTTCCCCGGTATCATGACTGCGTTTCGCGTAACCGCCCTGGCCATCGCTGCCGTCTCGCTGCCCGCGCTTGGCGCCCCTGCTGCGGCGCAGGTGAGCGACGAGATCGTGCTCAACATCCTGCGCAACTGCGCGCAGATCGACGACGCGACCGCGCGGCTCGCCTGTTATGACAACAATATCCGCGCTGCCGGGGGCAACCCGCGCAATTCGGTGCCGGGCCAGATGGCTGTGCCCAATGGCGGAACCGGCGCGCCGATCGCCGCGCAAGGTGGTGCCGCGGGCTTCGGGGCGGAAGATATCCGCACGCCCGACCGCTTCCAGACGCCCGCCGGGCAGGTTGACGAGCTCACCGCGCGCGTGGCTGCCGTGGCTCAGCAGCAGCCGGGCATCTACCTGGTTACGCTGGAAGACGGCGCCCAGTGGCTGTTCACCGATTCGGTGTCGTTCTCGTTCCGCCCGCCGCGCGTGGGTGACCGGGTTTCGATTGATCGCGCCTCGCTCGGCAGCTTCCTGATGACGGTTGGCCAGCAGCCTTCGGTGCGCGTCCGCCGGGTTCGCTGACCCTGCCCTACCGCGATCAGATCACAGCCTAGGCCTGGTCGAGTTCGTCGAAAGTCCGTTCGCGTTCCAGCTGCACCACCGCGTTGCGGCGCACCTTTTCGAAGGTGGCGAGGAACCGTTCGCGTTCCCCCGGCGATAGCGGCGCCATCAGGAAGGCGGACCGCTGGCGGCTGGCTTCCTGGATGATCTCGAACAGGCGCTGGCCTTCGCCGGTGGGCATGAATGTGCCGTGACGCCGCCCCGGCTTGCCGCCGCGATCCACCAGCCCGCGTTCGATCAGCGCGCGCACCGTGCGCCCGGCCTGGCTGTGATCGCGGTCGAGCCGCGAGACCAGCGTGTTCCAGTCGATCGGCGCGTCCATGGCGATCTCGTTGAGCACCCACGATTCGAAATTGCTGAGGCTGGTCAGCCGCTTGAAGGTGAGCGCCCCGCTGCGGCTGAAATAGGCCGACAGCGTCATCAGCGGCGAGATGATGCGCGCACGCTCGATCACGATGGGGTGGCCGGACGTGGGTTCGTATTCGGGGTCGGCCTCGAACGGGTTGGCCGAACGGGCATCGCTGGAGCTGAGCGCGCGTTCCTGTTCGTAGAGCATCACCGCGCGGCGCAGCAGCTTCTCGATCACCGCGAAGAACCCGGCCAGTTCGTCGTCGCTGATGTCGAAGGTCAGTTCGCGGTTGCGCAGTTCGGCCAGCCGTAGCAGCCGATCGGCCAGCGCGGCGCCCTTGCGCGTCAGCGCGACGGGAGCGCGGATCTGGTCGCGTTCGACCATGCGCAGGTCCAGCAGCCGCTTCACCGAACGGCTGACCTGCGCCTTGTCCACCCCCACGGCGGCGGAAATGTCGGCCGGAACCAACGCGCCCTGGCTGCGCAGCATGAACAGGATGCGCCGGTCCAGCTCGACCAGGTCGATCTCGCGCGCATAGGACAGTTCGGCGCTTTCGCGGACCTTGTAGAGCAGCTGCCACAGCGCCTGCTGGATGACGTTGGGCGGCTCTTCCTCGCCCCGGCGGTGGGTTTCGGCGGCGGGCGCCAGGCCGTTGAGGATGATCGCCAGCCGCGTTTCGAACTCGGGCGGCACGGCATTGCCGGTGCCGGTGGCACCATCGCCCGCGCGGGCGCCCAGGGCAAAGGCTTCGACGATCCGCAGCGCCTCGTCCGCCATCGGGCCGAGCAGGTGCGCCAGCGCCTCCCCCGCCCTGGCATCGGGAACGGCATCGGGACCATCGGCGTAGACCGCCCGCGCGCGCTCGACCAGAACGTCACGCCAGGCCATTTGCCTGCGCCCGCCGTTGCCCCTGCCCGAACTCTCCCGCGTGGTAGTCATCAATTCCGATCTTCGCGATTGTCGCGCGCCCCTAATGCACGCTGGTCGTATCGACGGCAAGTGTCAGCCGTTCCTGTCCTGCCAGCAGCCGTCAGGGGCTCTGGTCAACGCAATCGTTTCGGACACGATCAACAAGTTTGCTGCATGAAATTGCGGGGCGATGCAGCTTGGCAACACTTTGTTGCGCAGGAGAGGAAATTTCGCAGCAAGACTGCAATAAATGATTGAAAATACGTAATTACCCCATTTCACAGATGCGAATTAATCCGCGCTTCCGGCGAAATTTTCTGTGCGTCGAGTGCAAACCTGTGGTCACTTTCGCAAACCGCAGGGTGGGTCGACTAGACACTATCAACCAGCGGGAATATGGCAGGTGAACGGTTTCTACCAGGCCGATTCAATGGTCCGGAGCCGGGGAGGAGAGGGCATGAGGGCAGCGCATTACAGCGCGAGCAGTGGTGGGGTGTCTCCCGCTTCCGCAGCCTTGTGCCATTATCACCCTACCAGCCATCAACCCCGCGAACTGTGTCCGGACGCAGCCGCAGCCCTGTCGGCTGCCCTGCCTTCGGGGGCCTTTCGCGCGGGCGGGTGACATCTAGCGGCTCCGCATGTCGCGGGGCTGCACACTGTGAAGGGAGCACATTGTGAGGAGCTTTAACAATCAGCTGGTGTTCAAGGCACTGCTGCTGGCCGGTGGCGCCAGCACGCTGGGTCTTGCTGCACCTGCCATGGCCCAGGCCGTTGACTGCAACGACCCCGCCAACGCCAGCGCCCCGGCCTGCAACTCGGGTGAGCGCATCGTCGTCACCGGTTCGCGCATCGCCACGCAGGACTTCGAATCGAACAGCCCGATGGTGACGGTGGATTCCGGCATCCTGGAAAATTCATCGACCGCCGCGCTCGAATCCAACCTGAACCGCCTGCCGCAGTTCACCCCCAACAAGACCCCGACCCAGGGCGGCGACATCCAGCCGACCGCAACCAACACTCCCGGCGGCGCGACCATCTCGCTGCGCGGCATCGGCGCCAACCGCAACCTGGTGCTGATCGACGGTCGCCGCGGCACGCCGGGCAACGCCTCGGGCGTGGTCGACATCTCGACCATCCCCTCGGCCGCCATCGAACGCGTCGAGGTGATCTCCGGCGGTGCCTCGGCCACCTACGGTGCCGACGCCGTGGCCGGTGTCACCAACTTCATCCTGCGTCGTGACTTCGAAGGTCTCGAGCTCGATGCCAACATGGGCATCACGCAGGAAGGTGACGGCTTCGAATACCAGCTGTCGGGCATCATGGGCGCCGACTTCGACGATGGCCGCGGCAACGTGTCGATCGCCATGTCGCTGAACACCCGCGAAGCCAACTACCAGCGCGATCGCAGCTGGTACCGCGATATCTGGGCCGATCCGAACATCGGTGGCACCCAGTTCTTCATCCCGGCTCCGGGCTTCTCCTCGGCCGGCAACCTGCCCGACTATTCCACCGTGTTCCCGAACGCGCTGGGCTATTCGAACGGCGTCAGCCTCGACCCCAGCACGACGGTCTACTTCACGTCGGACGGCACGCCGTTCACGATCGGTGCCAACGGCACCGGTTCGAACTTCGGCAACGGCAATGCCCCGCTCAGCGATCCTGCCTACAAGCAGTCGATCAACGGTGCGATCGGCACGGACAACACCAACCTGTACCTGATCCTGCCGCTTACGCGTTACAACCTGTTCGCGCGCGGCAACTACGAGATCAACGACTGGATCGGCGTGTTCGCGCAGGGTCTGTTCAGCCACGTCGAGACCTACACCCGCAACGAACCGGGTCCGGCGGTTAACGGCTGGACGGTCAACATCGACCCGACCAACATCGACCTCAACGACCTGCCGCCGGCGATGGTGACGCTGCTCAACAGCCGCCCCGATCCCGATGGCATCTTCACCGTGCAGTCGCTGCTGTTCGACGATCGTGAAACCTTCACCGATGTCACCACCTACAACCTGACCGCCGGCCTCGAAGGCTCGATCCCCGGCACCAGCTTCGGGTGGGAAGCCTTCGTCAGCCACGGCATTTCGTCGACCTACGCCAAGCAGACCGGCATCTACTCGCTGTCGCGTTTCCAGACGGTGCTGAGCGCGCCCAACTTCGGTGAAGGCTTCTTCGCGCAGGGCAACCAGGGTCCGCCGAACTTCGGTTTCGGTGCCTCGACCGCCTCGTGTACTTCGGGCCTCAACCTCTACAATCCGCCGGCCGGCGGGTTCTCGGAGGATTGCCTCGAAGCCATCCGCGCGGATCTGAAGAACCGCGGCGAGGTGACGCAGACCATCGTCGAAGCCAACCTCAGCGGCGGCGTGATGGACCTGCCCGCCGGTGAAGTGGGCCTGGCGCTGGGTGCCAGCTATCGCCAGATGCAGTACACCTTCGACAACGATACGCTGACCACGCAGGGCCGTTCGTTCGAAGACCAGGCGCTGGGCATCTATCCCAGCGGCAACGTGGACGCAGAGTTCAGCGTGCGCGAGCTTTACGGCGAATTGCTGATCCCGGTGCTGTCGGACATTCCGTTCATCCAGCAGTTCAACCTCGAACTTGGCGGACGTATGTCTGACTACTCGACCACGGGTACCAGCTACACCTACAAGATCCTGGGCGACTGGCAGGTGAACGACTGGCTGCGTTTCCGTGGCGGCTACAACCGCGCAGAACGTGCGCCGAACATCGGTGAGCTGTTCCTTGCGGCGCAGCAGACCTTCGCGGTGAACACCGCGGGCGATCCCTGCTCGCTGGCCAACCCGCTGTCGTTCTCGGCCAACCAGACCGGTGACGCTTTCGCCGGCGGCAATGCCAACGGTGCGCGCGTCCAGGCTGTCTGCCGCATCCAGATGGAAGCGTCGGGCAACCCCACCGCGGATGACGACTACTACAACGGCGTGCAGAGCAACTCCACGTTCGGCTTCGCTTTCCCGACCACGGTTGGTAACCCCAACCTGACGCCGGAAGTGGCCGATACCTGGACCGCCGGTGTGGTGATCAACTCGCCGTTCGAAAGCGCGCTGTTCAACCGCTTCCGCCTGTCGGTCGACTGGTTCGACATCAGCGTGAACCACGCGATTGGCGAGCAGACCGTGGCGATCGCGCTGCAACAGTGCTACGATCCGGCGCTCAACCCGGCCTGGTCGGGCAGCGATGCGGATGTTGCCGCCTCGCAGTTCTGCCAGCTGGTTCCGCGTAACGCGACGGGTGCCCTGGGCAACGTCAGCCGCACCTACGTCAACAACGGCCGCTTCAAGGTTCAGGGCATCGACGTGCAGCTGAACTGGGGCGCGGACGTTGGTCCGGGTGCTGTCAGCCTCAGCGTGATC
This sequence comes from Erythrobacter sp., assembly GCA_020446625.1. Lineage (GTDB taxonomy): Bacteria > Pseudomonadota > Alphaproteobacteria > Sphingomonadales > Sphingomonadaceae > Alteraurantiacibacter. Next base: position 1,582 of record JAGREI010000352.1, on the reverse strand, counting down.
GGCAACTACCTGATCGACTTCAAGTCGTCGGGCCTGCCGGTTCTGCCGATGGTCGACTATGTCGGTACGCTGGGTACGTCCGAAAACGGTCTGAACGGCGGTAACTACGAATACCGCGTGCTGACCACGCTGGGCTACAACTGGGGTCCGGCCTATGTCGGCATCCAGTGGCAGTACCAGCCGGGTGTGGAAGATTCGACCGAGGCCATCATCAATGCGCCGACGCCGACCACCGGCTATCCGAGCTACCACCTGTTCAACCTGAACGCGACCTATGCGGTCACCGAAGACGTGAACCTGCGCTTCGGTATCGATAACCTGTTCAACCGCGCCCCGCCGCTGGGTGGCGTGAACACGGCTGCCGATCCGTCGCTGGGTCAGCTGTCGGGTGGTTCGTTCAACAACCTGTACTACGACACCAATGGTCGTCGCTTCTACTTCGGTGCGAACCTCCGGTTCTGATCCCGCAAGTAACGACGAAACAGACTGGGGCTGCTCCTGCGGGAGCGGCCCCTTTTCTTTTGCAGGCTGATCCGCCAGCACGGCAGCCAGGGGAGAGACAGAAATGACGCGCATTGTCCGCTTTCACGAAACCGGCGGCCCGGCGGTTCTCAGGATCGACGATGAACAGGTGGGCGACCCCGGCCCCGGAGAGGTTCGCATCCGGGTGTCGGCAGTCGGCCTCAACCGCGCCGAAGCCATGTATCGCGCTGGCAAGTACCCAGTGCAGCCCCAGCTGCCCAGCCGCATCGGTTACGAGGGCGTCGGCACGGTGCTGGCGCTGGGCCAGGGTGTCGAGCGGTACGCCGTGGGTGACCGGGTCTGCGTGCTGCCGATGATCCACCAGGGCGACTACGGCATCTGGGCGGAGGAGGCGATTGTCCCGGCACGCATCCTCCTGCCCGCCCCCGCCGGCCTGTCCGATGCGCAGGCAGCGGCGATCTGGATGCAATATTTCACCGCCTACGCCATCATCGAGGTGGCCGATGTCGGCATTGGCGACGGCGTGATCGTGCCTGCGGCATCGTCCAGCGTGGGCATTGCCGCGATCCAGCTGGCCAACTGGGCGGGCGCGGTGTCGATCGCGGCCACCCGCACATCGGCCAAGGCGGCGGCGCTGAAGGCGCTGGGCGCGGCGCATGTGGTGGCAACGCAGGAGGAAGACCTGGTCGAACGGGTCATGCAGATCACCGGCGGACAAGGCGCGCGCTGCGCCTTCGATCCGGTAGGCGGCCCCTATGTCGATACGCTGGCGCGGGCGCTAGCGGAACGGGGAATCCTGTTCGTCTACGGGGGCCTGAGCGGCGAACCGACGCCCTATCCCCACTGGCCGATGGCCTTCAAGGGCTGTTCCATGCGCGGCTGGGTAACGAGCGAGATCTGGAACCACCCCCACCGCTTCGACGCCGCGCGGCGCCGGATCCTGGCCGGGCTGGAAGGCGGGCAGCTGCAACCGGTGATCGCGAAGACCTTCACCGGGCTGGATTCGCTGGTGGAGGCGAATGCCTACCTCGAATCGAACCAGCAGGTGGGGAAGGTCGTGGTGACGATCTAGGAAGTGGTGCGCCCGACAGGATTCGAA
>JAGREI010000351.1 GCA_020446625.1 Erythrobacter sp. | reverse complement strand
GCGGGCGACGGCTGCCTGATGGAAGGCATCAACCACGAGGCGATCGGGCTGGCGGGCCACCTGAAGCTGGGCCAGCTGATCGTGATGTGGGACGACAACAACGTCACCATCGACGGCAAGGTGGGCCTGTCCTCCAGCGAGGACGTACTGGCCCGCTATCGCGCCACCCACTGGCACACCGTCAGCTGCGACGGCCACGATCCGGCGGATATCCGCCGCGCGCTGGCCGAGGCCGTGGCCGATCCGCGCCCCTCGATCGTCGCCTGCAAGACCATCATCGGCAAGGGCTCGCCCAACAAGCAGGGGACTTCGGGCGTGCACGGTTCGCCGCTGGGTGCGGACGAGGTGGCAGCGGCTCGAATCGAACTCAACTGGCCCTATGAACCCTTTGTCATTCCAGGCGAAGTGATGGCAGACTGGCGCGCGCTGGGCGCCAGGGGTGCCGCGGCCCATGCCGAATGGAACGCGGCGCTGGCCGCCAGCGGCAAGGCCCACGCCTTCGCTGCCCAGCTGGCCCCGGTGGCCGATCTGGCCGCTCCGGCGCTGGAAGCGCACATCCGCGCCATGGCTGCCGAGCCGCCCAAGGTCGCCAGTCGCGTCGCCTCGCAGCAGGCGCTCGAACCGCTGACCGAGGCGCTGCCGCAGCTGATCGGCGGTTCGGCGGACCTGACGGGTTCGAACAACACCAAGACCAAGGCCACCGGCCCGCTGACGGCCGAGGATTATTCCGGGCGCTATCTCTACTACGGCATCCGCGAATTCGGCATGGCCGCGGCGATGAACGGCATGATGCTGCACGGCGGCGTGGTGCCTTACGGCGGCACTTTTCTGATCTTCAGCGACTATGCCCGCAACGCCATCCGCCTGTCGGCCTTGCAACACGCGGGCGTGGTCTATGTCCTGACGCACGACAGCATCGGGCTGGGCGAGGATGGCCCCACGCACCAGCCGATCGAACAGGTGATGAGCCTGCGGCTGATCCCCAACCTCAACGTCTTCCGCCCGGCGGACGCGATCGAGACGGCCGAATGCTGGGCCCTGGCCTTGCAGACTCCGGAAACGCCCTCTGTGCTGGCGCTGTCGCGGCAGAACCTGCCGCCGGTGCGCGGTGCGGGCGATGCGGACTGGACCGGGGCGGCCAACCGCTGCGCCAAGGGCGCCTATCGCCTGAAGGCCGCCGATGCGGCGCGCAAGGTGGTGCTGGTGGCAACCGGCTCGGAAGTGGCCGTGGCGCTGGATACGGCCAAGGCGCTCGAAGCGCGGGGTATCGGTGCAGACGTGGTGTCGGCCCCCTGCCTCGAACTGTTCGACCGGCAGGACGCGGCCTACCAGGCTGACCTGCTGCCCGCCGATGCGCTGATCGTCTCGATCGAAGCAGGTGTAACGCTGGGCTGGGAACGCTATACCGGGCGCAACGGCGTCAACATCGGGATGCACGGCTTCGGGGCTTCGGCCCCCGCCGCCGTGCTGTTCGATCACTTCGGTTTCAGTGCGGACAAGATCGTGCCGCAAATTGTCAACAAATTGAACGCTTAAGCAGGAGCTCTTCACATGGCCACCAGGATTGCAATCAACGGTTTCGGACGCATCGGCCGCCTCGTGGCGCGTGCGCTGCTGGAGCGTACCGATCACGACTTCGAACTGGTCGCGATCAACGACCTGGCCGATACCAAGTCCAACGCCGTGCTGTTCGGCTTCGATTCCACCCACGGCCGCTTCCCCGGCACCGTTGAAGTCGACGGCAGCAACCTGGTGGTGAACGGCAAGACCATCGCCGTCACCAGCGAGCGCAATCCGGGCGACCTGCCGCACAAGGCGATGGGCGTGGACATGGTGTTCGAATGCACCGGCTTCTTCCAGAGCCACGACGCCGCCAAGCCGCACCTTGATGCGGGCGCCAAGCGCGTGCTGATCTCGGCCCCGGCCAACGGCGTTTCGGCCACGGTCGTCTACGGCGTGAACCATGACGTGCTGACCGCTGATGATGTGATCGTGTCGAACGCCAGCTGCACCACCAA
>JAGREI010000032.1 GCA_020446625.1 Erythrobacter sp. | reverse complement strand
GCATAGAGCGTTTCCGCCTGGTTGAGCAGGAAGCGGCCATCACCATCGGCACTGGCGGCAAGCGCGGTGCGTCCCTCTGCCGTCAGCGGCAGGGGCCGGCCTTCCAGTGCTTCGGCGCGCGCCAGCAGAACATCCAGCGCGGCGGTGTCGAGCCGGTTGAGGATCAGCACCTGCGCGCGGCTGAGCAGTGCGGCGTTGAGCGCAAAGCTCGGGTTTTCCGTAGTCGCGCCGACCAGCGTCACGGTTCCGCGCTCGACATAGGGCAGGAAGCCATCCTGCTGCGCGCGGTTGAAGCGATGAATCTCGTCAACGAACAACAGCGTGCGTTGCCCCGCCTCGGCGGCCCGGTCCGCTTCGGCAAAGGCCTTCTTCAGATCGGCGACGCCCGAAAAGACCGCGCTGATGGCGGTAAACCGCATCCCTACCGCATCGGCCAGCAGCCGGGCGATGCTGGTCTTGCCGGTGCCGGGTGGCCCCCACAGGATCATGCTCGACAGCCGGCCTGCCGCGACCATCCGCCCGATCGCGCCTTCGGGGCCGGTCACGTGCTCCTGTCCGATCACCTCGGCCAGGTTGCGCGGGCGCAAGCGGTCCGCCAGCGGGGCATCCTCGCGCGGCACATCGGGTGCTTGCTGGGGCAGGTCGTCGGCAAACAGGTCAGCCATGCGCCCCATGTAGCGCGGCCTTGGCGAAATGCATCATCCCTATTGAAACCGACTATCTAAGATATATCTTAGACGCGTGGGACCGATGGAGTTTACGACATGAGCAACACGCGCAACCCGGACGATGCGCCGGAGGGCAACGAGGGCATGGAGCCCGGCGAGGCCAGTAACGATGCCCACAACGATGATTACCCCGAAGGCGAGGATTTCGACGTCGAGATCGAGATCGACTGCGACGATGTATTCGGGCGCAACGGTCCGTTCGGCAGGAAGGGGCCGTTCGGTCCCGAAGGCCCCTTCGGCCCCAAGGGTCCGTTCGGGCCGCAGGGTCCGTTCGGCGCGGGCGGCTTCATGGGCGCCAGCGGGCTGTTCGGCCAGCGCGGCAAGCGCCACAAGATGCACCGCGGCGGCGGGCACCGGCGCGGCCGGCGGATGTTCGGTCCCGGCGAACTGCGGCTGGTGCTGCTGGCGCTGGTGGCCGAGGAAGCGCGCCACGGCTATGACTGCATCAAGGCGCTGGAGGAGGCGACCCACGGCGCCTATGCTCCCAGCCCCGGCGTGATTTACCCCACCTTGCAGATGCTGCTCGACGAAGGGCTGATCACCGAACGCGCCAGCGAGGACAGCCGCAAGGTCTACGAAGTGACCGACGAAGGCCGCGCCGAACTGGCCGATCGCAAGGACGAGATCGACGAGCTGCTCGAACGGCTGGGCCGCAAGGCTGAGCGTGCCAGCGCGGCGCGCTCGTCGGAAGTCATGCGTTCGCTCGGCAATCTCGCCTCGGTGCTCACCAACGCGGCATCGCGCGGCAAGCTGTCGAGCGAGAACCGCGGCCAGATCGTCGACATGATCGACGAACTGGCGCGCAAGATCGAGCGGCTCTAGCCGCCCGCTTTCCGCCGGGCGATCAGGTCGAGATAGGCCTGCGCCACGGACAGGTTGATGCGTTCCCAGTCGTAAGGCGCGGCGGCTTCGGCAGCTGCCGCGCCATGCGCGCGTGCCAGCGACAGGTCGCGGCAATAGGCTTCCAGTGCATCGGCAAAGCCGCTGGCGTCGTCGGGCGGCATCAGCCGGCCCGTCGCGCCGTCCACCACCAGCCCGCTGCTGCCCGTGGCCTTGGCCGCCACCACCGGCACGCCTGCCGCCATGGCTTCCAGCGTGACATTGCCGAAGGTCTCGGTGGTGCTGGGGTTCAGCAGCATGTCCATGCTCGCCACCGCGCGGCCCAGGTCGGCCCCCGCCTGGAAGCCGGTGAACACCGCCTGCGGCGCGGCCTGCGCAAACCACTCGCGCGCCGGGCCTTCACCGATCACCATGGCCTGGTGCGGCACCCCGCGCCGTTGCAGTTCGGCCAGCGTATCGGCAAAGACGCCGAGTCCCTTCTCGCGCACCAGCCGCCCGAGGAACCCGATCACCGGCGGTTCGTCCGCCAGCCCGATCGAGCGCCGCCATTCGAGATCGCGCGCCGAGGGGTGGAACACCGATTTCTCCACCCCGCGCGACCAGATCGCCACCGGCGCGGTCATCCGCTGCTGCTTCAGCACGTCGATCATGGTGGGGCTGGGCACCAGCAGCAGGTCGCACTTGTTGTAGAGCCGCCGCAGCCACCACTCGATCAGCGGCTGGGTGAAGCCCAGGCCGTAGTAGGCGGGGTAGGTCTCGAACCGGGTGTGCACGGTGTAGACCGTGGGGATCCCGCGCGCCCGCGCCCAGGCGGCGGCCTGCCGCGCCGAGCGATCGGGGCTGGACAGGTGCAGCACGTTGGGATCGAACCGCTCCAGGTCGCGCCGCGCCTGGCCCGACAGCCCCAGCGGGATGCGATACTCGCCGCGCCCCGGTATCGCCATCGAGGGGATCGGCACCAGCGTGCCGGTGGGCGGGAAGGCGGGTTCGGGCACCACCGGCGCATAGACGCGCACCTGCACCCCGTGTTCAAGCAGCGTCGCCACCAGCCGGTTCTGCGCCTTGTTGGCGCCGTCCCGCACGTAGTTGTAGTTGCCGCTGAACAGCGCAACGCGAAGATCGGACATCTGCATCGGCACGGGCCTTAGTTGAGGCGAAGGCGCTTGGCGAGGGGGGAGGGGGCGGAGGGCGATTCGTTCAGTTTACGGGGCTGCGAGGTGAACGGACGGGACTTAAGTTGATGAAACACAAGCGGCAGCGCAGTGCCGTGGGGGCCTGCGGATACAGAAGGGGCGCAACGGTGCAAACAGCCAGCCCTGCCAGGGTGAGGCAGGGCGCGGCGACTTTGGCGGTGCCATGCGGATGTAGGAAAGTGCGTTGTTGCGCGGGGCAATTGGGGCGGTAGAGGTGACTCAAGGAGGGACACCGATCTTGGACATCGCCGGTTATCTCGAAGAAATCCGCGCCAAATATGCCAGCGGGCAGGCCACGGAACACAGCTATCGCGGGGCGCTGGAACGGCTGTTCAAGAGCATCGATCCCGATATCGAGGTTATCAACGAGCCCAAGAAATCCGAAGGCGGCATGCCCGATTTCCTGTTCCAGCGCGGCGGCGTGCCGTTCGGCTGGGCCGAGGCCAAGGATATCGACAAGGACGTTATCCGGCTGAAAGGCTACTCGGTCGAACAGCGCAAACGCTACGAAGCGGCCTACCCCAACCTGATCTACACCAACGGCGTCGATTTCGAATTCATCCGCGACCGGGAAAGCGTGCACCACGTTTCCATCGCGGACTTCCTGATGGGCCTGCAACCGGTTCCCGATCGCTTCGAGGAGCTGGAACGGCAGCTGAAGCTGTTCGCCGAACAGAAGCCGATCTCGATCCGGTCTGCCGCCATGCTGGCGGAATTCATGGCGGCCAAGGCGGCGATCATCAAGGACGAGATCGACATCGCCCTGGCCGACGACCCGGACTACCGCACCGGGCTGGGCGGCCAGTTCAGGAGCTTCAAGGACAACCTCCTGCCCGCGCTCACGCCGGGCGAATTTGCCGATATCTACGCCGAAACGATCACCTACGGCATGTTCGCCGCGCGGTTCCACGATACCGACCTCAGCACCTTCAGCAGGCAGGAAGCGATGGAGCGCCTGCCCGCCAGCAACCCGTTCCTGAAGGGCCTGTTCGAATATATCGCCGGCCCCGGCCTGCCCAAGCGCCTGACTTACATTGTCGATGATCTGGTGCAGGTGATGCGCGCCAGCGATCCGCATTCGCTGTTCCGCGAATTCGGCAAGTTCACCGCGCGCAACGATCCCTTCATCCACTTCTACGAAGACTTCCTCGCCGCCTACAACCCGAAGAAACGCAAGAGCCGCGGGGTCTGGTACACGCCGGAGCCGGTGGTCGATTTCATCGTGCGCGCGGTGGACGATGTGCTGAAGAGCGAGTTCGGCCTGCCCGATGGCCTCGCCGATACCGGCAAGGTGACGGTGGACTGGGACACCGGCACCAATCACCCGAAAACCGGCAAGCCGCTGACCGAGAAGCGCGAGGTCCACAAGGTGCAGATCCTCGATCCGGCGACCGGTACCGGCACCTTCCTCGCCAAGGCGGTGCAGCTGATCTCGGACCGGGTGAAAGACCGCGCGCCGGGCATGTGGTCCACCTATGTCGAGAAAGACCTGCTGCCGCGCCTGCACGGGTTCGAACTGCTGATGGCCAGCTATGCCATGTGCCACATGAAGCTGGACATGCAGCTGACCGAAAGCGGCTACCAGCCCGGCCCCAATGCCCCGCGCCTGTCGGTCTGGCTCACCAATGCACTGGAACCGGCCGAGCGCGAGGTGCGCGACCTGTTCTTCCAGCCATTGGCCGAGGAAGCGCGCGGCGCGAGCGCGGTGAAGCGGCAGACGCCGATCATGTGCGTGATCGGGAACCCGCCCTATTCGGGCGAGAGCGCCAACAAGGGCGATAACATCATGGGGCTGATGGAAGCCTACAAGATGGAACCCGGCGGCAAGCAGCGATTGCAGGAACGCAACCCCAAGTGGATCAACGACGACTACGTCAAGTTCATCCGCATGAGCGAAGACCTGATCGCAAGGAACCCGTCAGGCGGCGTGCTGGGGTTCATCACCAATCACGGCTATCTGGACAACCCCACCTTTCGCGGGATGCGCTGGCACCTGCTCAAGACCTTCGACAAGATCTGGGTGCTCGACCTGCACGGCAATGCCAAGAAGAAGGAGGTCTGCCCCGACGGTTCGCCGGACAAGAACGTGTTCGATATCCAGCAAGGCGTGGCGCTGATTGTTGCCGTGCGGAAGGGCGCGGGGAGCGATGAACTGGCCGAGGTGTGGCATGGGGATTTGTGGGGGAGCAGAAAAGCCAAGAGCGAGGCACTTGGAAGCGGCTCGCCAGGGTCCGTTTCCGCAACTCGTCTAGAAAATCGCGCCCCTTCGTTTGCCTTCGCAGACCGAGACTATTCAATTCTCAGCGCCTACGAAGCGGGGATTTCCATTGCCGGTCTCATGGGTATCAATTCAGTCGGAATTGTAACCGCACGCGATTCACTAACGATCGATCTCGATCGCACCTCAGTGTGGAAAAAGGTGAACGACGTGCGCGTTTCCGACGTTGAAGATCTGCGACAACGATATTCGTTGGGAAGCGACGCACGTGATTGGCGCGTTGAATGGGCTAAATCTGACGTATCCGATAACTTCAGCCAGGATCAATTGAAGCAAATCGCCTATCGTCCCTTCGATCACCGCTGGACCTATTATACCGGCAATTCCCGTGGCTTCATGTGCTATCCGCGAGACGAAGTGATGCGTCACTTGGCTTGGCACAAAAACCTGTCCCTTATGGTTCCGAAACAAACCAAGGACGGACTGGGAGGATTGGTCAACGATAGCATTGCAGGACACAAGGCGTTCAGCGGCTTCGATATCACTTCGAACTTCCCCCTCTACCTCTACCCCGACGAAACCTCCGCCCAGAAAGACGCCCTCGCCCCCACCCAGCGCACCCTCAACCTCGACCCAAAGCTCTACGCCAATATCTGCAAGGCCGCCGGAATCGACCCTGCCGACATGGCCGGGACGGAGGACGATTTTCGCGCCCCCACCGGCGATGCGCGGCCCAGCGAGGTCAAGGTGTTCGACTACATCTACGGCGTGCTCCACTCGCCCCACTACCGCGCGACCTTTGCCGAATTCCTCAAGATCGATTTCCCGCGCGTGCCTTACCCGTCCTCGCCTGAGGTCTTCCGCCATGTCAGCGAGAAGGGCGAGGCGCTGCGGCGCCTGCACCTGATGGAGCCCGCCGCGATTGGCGACACCCCCTTCCCCTTCATGGGCGACGGGGACGGCGAAGTGCTGTCGGGCTATCCGAAGTTCGACGCGGGGCGCGTGTTCATCAATCCGCAGCAGTATTTCGACCGCGTGCCGCAGGCGGCGTGGGAGTTCCACATCGGCGGCTATCAGCCCGCGCAGAAATGGCTGAAGGACCGCAAGGGCCGCCAGCTAACCTACGATGATGTCGCCCATTACCAGAAGATCGTGAAGATCCTGCTGGAAACCGATCGGATCATGTCCGAAATCCAGCTTCCGCTGGAGACTGGCGAAGCCTAACCCTGCGCCGCGCGCTTGGCGCGCTTGCGTTCGTGCGGGTCGAGGTGGACCTTGCGCAGGCGGATCGACTGCGGGGTGACCTCCACGATCTCGTCGTCGCCGATATAGGCGATCGCCTGTTCCAGGCTCATCCGGCGGGGCGGGGTCAGGCGGATGCCTTCGTCCTTGCCGCTGGCGCGGAAGTTGGTGAGCTGCTTCGACTTGAGCGGGTTCACTTCCAGATCGTCGGTCTTGGCGTTTTCCCCGATGATCATGCCTTCATACAGCTTCTCGCCCGGCGAGACGAACAGCACGCCGCGTTCCTCGATCGAGTTCAGCGCGTAGGCCACGGCCTCGCCCTGTTCCATCGAGATCAGCACGCCGTTCTGGCGGCCCTGGATCGGGCCCTTGTGCGGGCCGTAGCTGTCGAACAGGCGGTTCATGATCCCGGTGCCGCGCGTGTCGGACAGGAATTCGCCGTGATAGCCGATCAGGCCGCGGCTGGGCGCGGTGAAGGTGAGGCGGGTCTTGCCGCCGCCAGAGGGGCGCATGTCGGTCATCTCGGCCTTGCGCTGCGCCATCTTCTCGACGACCGTGCCGGAGAACTCGTCGTCGACGTCCACCACCACGGTTTCGTACGGTTCCATGCGCTGGCCGTTTTCCTCGCGGTAGAGCACGCGCGGGCGGCTGATCGAGAGTTCGAAGCCCTCGCGGCGCATGGTTTCGATCAGCACGCCCAGCTGCAATTCGCCGCGTCCGGCCACTTCGAAAGCGTCCTTGCCCGCGGCTTCGGTGATGCGGATGGCGACGTTGCCTTCGGCTTCGCGCTCCAGCCGGTCGCGGATCACGCGGCTCTGCACCTTGTCGCCTTCGCGGCCCGCATAGGGGCTGTCGTTGACGGCGAAGGTCATGGAGAGCGTCGGCGGGTCGATCGGGCGCGCGTGCAGGGGGGCTGCCACGGTGGGGGCGCACAGGGTGTTCGACACGGTGGCCACGGTGAGGCCCGCGATGGCGACGATGTCACCTGCCTTGGCGTGGAGCACGGGGACGCGTTCCAGCCCTTCGTAAGCGAAGATCTTGGTGGCGCGCCCGGCTTCGACCTGCTTGCCCGACACGTCGAGCGCCTTGATCGGCATCCCCACTTCGAGGCGGCCGCTTTCGATGCGCCCGGTCAGGATACGGCCGAGGAAGGCGTCGCGATCCAGCAGCGTCGCCAGCATGGCGAATTCGCCCTCTTCGTCGAGGTCGGGGGCGGGGACGTGGGTGACGATGGTTTCGAACAGCGGCAGCAGGTCGCCTTCGCGCGCTTCCGGGTCGGCGCTGGCATAGCCCGAGCGGCCCGAGGCATAGAGCACGGGGAAATCGAGCTGATCGTCATCGGCATCGAGGTTCACGAACAGGTCGAACACCTCGTCCAGCACTTCCTGCGCGCGGGCGTCGGGGCGGTCGATCTTGTTGACCACCACGATGGGGCGCAGGCC
>JAGREI010000350.1 GCA_020446625.1 Erythrobacter sp. | reverse complement strand
TGTTCGCCATCCGCGACGATCGCAACCTGACGCCAGGCGTCACCGGAACGGGCGGGAATTCGTCATGTTCGTGATGCGCCGCTGCCTGGACCATGCCCCTGCCACGCACGGAGGAAGCGCATGACCCGCCGACTTACGCTGATGCTGGCCATCGCGATTCTGCTGCTGGTGAATTCGCTCGCCATTGAAGGCGGCCCGCTGGACACCTTCAACAACCCGCGTTCCGCCCCGGCGGAAGCCGCACCGCAGGCACAGGCACAACCCGTTGTCGATGCGAGGTCGACCTATGTCGCGCCCATGCAGTCGCCCGCGCGCGACGGTTTCGATGAACCCGTGATCGAGGATTATGCCGGACCCGAACCCATGAGCGAGTTCGGCCGCCCCAGCGGAGCGGCCGCCCAGGCTGCCGCGCCACGGCGGCCTGCCCGGCAGCGCCGGGCGCAGCCGGACGGATCGCTCAGCCCGCAGCAACTCGGCGTCGAGGAATAGCGCAGCAAACCGCCGGGCTTACTGCCCGGCAGCCTCTGCATACTGGTCGTAGGCTTCCAGCGCCTGCGCTGCATACATCGCACTGGGACCGGCACCCATGTAGATGGCCAGGCCCACCGTCTCCGCGATTTCCTCGCGGGTGGCGCCGTGCTTGCGCGCGCCTTCGATGTGGTAAGTGATGCACGGATCGCAGCGCACGGCGACCGAGATCGCCACCGCCAGCAGTTCCTTGGTCTTCGCGTCGAGCGCCCCGCCCTCGTGGGCGGCGGCGCTCATTTCGCGAAAGGCTTTCATCACCCCCGGCGCACCCTTGTGCAATTCGCGGATGGCGGGGATGAGGTTGGCCGCCATGGCTGGCCAGTCCTTGAACTCGGTAGCCATGGGGGCTCCTTCGTGAATTCCTGTCTTCGTGGTCGGATGGATCAGAAGCGGATACCGACACCCGCGCTGAGCACCCAGGGATCGATATCATGTTCGGTCTGCAACACCAGCGTGTCGCTGGCATTGTACCAGCTGGCAGTGGTGCCGACGAAATACCGCTTGGCATCCAGCGAGACCATGAAGTTGTCGCCCACGGGCACGTCCACGCCTGCCTGCAAGGCGAAGCCCAGCTCGTTCGACAGGTGCTGGCGGGTTGCGCCCAGCACTGCCACGGTGCCAGCGCCCGGCGCATCGTTGATCCACAGGAAGTAGGTCGGACCGGCGCCGACATAGGGCGACACGCCGCCCGGATTCATGTGGTACTTCAGGGTGAAGGTGGCGGGGATCACGCGGGCATTGGCAACCGCCTCGGCCCCGGCCAGCGCACCGGCGTTGATGTCCACATCGTGCTGGGTGACGCAGCAGATCGTCTCCACCGACACGTTCGGGGTGAAGTAGTAGTCGATCGCCACGGTCGGCACCACGTTGTCGCTGGCAACGGTCTGCGTGCCAGCGGGCAGGCCGGGATCGACCAGCACATCGGTGATGTTGCCATCGGGCAGCACGGCAGTGGCCATCAGGCGCACCTGGATGTCGCCCGCTTCCTGCGCCGCGACGGGGTTGGCGGCCAGCGCGATCGCGGCGGCCAGCGTTGCTCCACCCAGCTTCGCAAGGTTGGCAGTGTTCATTTCTCAGCACTCCATCTGCACCGTGTCCGCCGCCCTTTGCGGCGCGAACTTCACGGGATGCAGTCCCATTGCGCCCGGTCGCGCGGGGAGACTTTGACGCAGCGCAATAATTTGAACAAAAATTTCGTGCAGATTTGCGAAAATATTGATCGCGATCAAACCCGGACTTGCTTATGCTCGACTAGGGCCAAGGGACCTCAGCGGAGTAGAATCATGGAAAATGCACTGGCGCGCACAGGCGTCTGGTTTGTGCTGTTGCTGCTAGCACTGGCGGCAGTTGCAGGGGCACAGGACTGGGCTTTCTCCGCGCACATGACCATCGTGGCGCTGGCCGCCTTCATCGGCATGATCGCCACAGTCTGGCGCACCGAAGTGGACAGCGTGACTCGCGCGGTCCTGCGCACGCCTGTCGATCAGACCAAGTATGACGACGATCCGATCCGCTGGGGTGTGATCGCCACGGTGTTCTGGGGCATGGCAGGCTTTGCCGCGGGGCTGTTCATCGCCTTGCAGCTGGCCTTTCCGCAGCTGAACTTCGAGCCTTACCTCAACTTCGGCCGGCTGCGCCCGCTGCACACCAGCGCGGTGATCTTCGCCTTCGGCGGCAACGCGCTGATCGCCACCAGCTTCTATGTCGTGCAGCGCACCTGCCGCGCGCGTCTCGCCTTCCCCGCCCTCGCCCGCTTCGTGTTCTGGGGCTACCAGCTGT
>JAGREI010000349.1 GCA_020446625.1 Erythrobacter sp. | reverse complement strand
TCGACAGGCGGCTGAGGCGGCCGGCATTGGCCTGGCCGGGGTTGAGCTGCTGCAAGGCGTTGTCCGCCGCGCGGCAGTCGACGCCGGTGCCGGTAACGAAGTTACACGGGTTGTAGATGTTGAGGTCAGGCACCGAGGGGAACAGCTGGGCAACGCCGGTATTGTCCGAGAAGATCTCGGCGCGGCTGTAGCTGGCTTCGAAGAACGGCGTGATCGCATAATCATCGTCGGTGATGCGATATTCGCCGTAAGCCATCACGTTGTACAGCTTCTGCTGGCTGATCAGGCTTTCTTCGGTGTTGGCTGCATTGGTGTTGACGTTCTGGAAGTCAACGTCGCGGATGCCGTCACCGTTGCTGTCCAGGTTCTGGCCGAAGGTGTCCTGCGAATCGCCGTAGTTCATGCCCGGAATGTTCGCCACGTTGCCGTTGGCAGCGTAGTAAATCGAACCCGAACGCGTGAAGGCGTTGAAGATGCGGCCCGAAATACCGGTGACGTAGCAGGGGCTTTCCGCAATCGAGATGCCGGGGTTGCGGTTCTGCACCGCGGCATTGTCGGACAGGCCGATGGTGCGAATTTCGCCGCTGTCGGTCACTTCGTAGTTGGTGTCGCAACCCGCCAGGAAGTCGCGATCGCTGAAACGCACCATGTCGCGGTACGAATATTCAGCGCCGATGCCGATAAAGCCGCGCTCGAAAGTGGTACCCCAGGCACCGCTGATCGAATAGTCGTTGCCGCCGTTGCTCTGCTCGTTGAGGTTGCCCGAGGCGAACAGTTCGATACCATCGAAGTCGGTGCGCAGCACGATGTTGGCCACACCGGCGACCGCGTCCGAACCATAGACCGACGAAGCACCGTCAAGCAGCAGGTCGTACCGGCCGATCAGCGAGCTGGGCAGCAGGTTGATCGAGGGACTGGTGGGCGCGCCTTCCACGCCCGCGGGCGCCAGGCGGCGGCCGTTGACCAGCAGCAGGGTGCGTTCCGCGCCAAGGCCGCGCAGGTCGAGCGTCTGCGAACCCGGACCGTTGTTGAGCACATAGCCCTGGAAGGTCGCGTCGATCTGCGAACCCGCAGCCGCTTCGGAGCGTTGCAGGATCTGCGCAGCGTCGAATTCACCGACGTCGCGCTCTGCCTCGGTGGTCATCACCTGAAGCGGGGAGATGCTGGTATAGGTATCGGCATGGCGCACGCGCGAACCGGTAACGACGATTTCACCTTCGCCTGCCGGCGCGCCGTTGGCACCCGTACCGGGCAGCTGTTCCGGAGTGATGCAGTCTTCATCCTGCGAACCGGGTTCGCAGTTGCGGGTGTCCTGCGCATAGGCGGGCATCGCCGCGAAAAGTGCCGCAACGGATACTGAAGCGGCCAGACCCGTGACCGAAAGCTTGCGATTTGTCCTCATTTTATCTCCAACCCTGTCCTGGTTGGGGCAGCCGGTCGACTGACGGCTTTACCGGACGCAAGCGCCCGGATCGCATCACAGTCTTGGCAGGCAGCCCCATTCATCTGCCAGACAGGTAGGAGTGACGGAGGCGGAATCGCTTGTCAAAAGCGCCCCCTGTGCACTGCGGCATTTTCTTGCAGATGTAACCAAAATCACACAGTTGCAGATGCAACCGGGTAATCTTTAGTCAGTCTGACAGGCAGTTACTGCCCCAAGATTGCTCGGTCAGCCGACCTCTATCGTCAGCTGACCGTCGCCCTCGTCGATTTTCACCGTGCTGCCGTCGGGAATCTCGCCCGCCAGAATCCTTTCGGCCAGCGGATCCTGCAAGTAGCGTTGCACCACCCGCTTCAGCGGCCGCGCGCCGTAGGCCGGATCATAACCGACCCGTCCCAGCCAGCGCCGCGCGGCGTCGGTCAGGTCGAGCACGATCTTGCGATCCTTCAGCAGCTTCTGCACCCGGCCCACCTGGATATCCACGATCGGCGCCATGTGTTCCTGGCCCAGCCGGTGGAACAGGATGATCTCGTCCAGCCGGTTGAGGAATTCGGGGCGGAAGTGGCTGCGCACCACCTCCATCACCTGGTCTTCCACGTCTTCCACCTTCTGCCCGTCTTCGAGGCTGGCGAGGTAGGACGAGCCGAGGTTGCTGGTGAGGATGACGATGGTGTTGGAGAAATCCACCACCCGGCCCTGCCCGTCGGTCAGGCGCCCGTCGTCGAGCACCTG
>JAGREI010000348.1 GCA_020446625.1 Erythrobacter sp. | reverse complement strand
AGCCTGCTGCGCCAGCTGGAAAGCTGAGCCGATGCTATGGCTGCCTGGCGGGCTGATGCCCGTCAGGCAGCCTTGCCCTGCAAAGCCTGCCGACCCCACTGGCGCAGCCCTGCGCTGTGCGCCTCGATCTCCATCAGGTCTTTCAGGTAGCCGTGCGGATCGCGTTCGATATCGGCAGTCTTCCAGCGCAGCTGCATGTTCGAGATGCGGTGACGCGCATCCATGAAATTGCTCTGGAACCTCGCCGCGATGGCGGGATTGGCCTTCAGTCGCGGATCATCCTTCACTGCCGCGAACAAGGCCATGATCTCGTTCGCATAAGTGGTGCGCAGCGACAGGATATCGCTGACCATGTGCTTGTCGGCGCGGCGGGCAACCGCCTGGAACTGGCCGACGATCGCTTCGAGGCGGTCGATGCTGTCGATGATCGGATCCATGTCAAACCCCGTGAAATTGTGCCTGTGGCCGGTCGCTGGCCGATGACGCCCATCGAGCGCGAATTATCCGCGGCATGGGTTAACGGCGCGCTAAGTGCCGCAAGCCGCGTCGGCCCGCTTTGCACACCGCCCCCACTCGCCTATGCGGGCGGACGATGACCCTGCCCCCCCTGACAGATCCGGCCCGCCTCGACCGCTTCGCCCGCCATATCGTGCTGCCCGAGGTCGGCGGTGCGGGCCAGGCCGCGCTGGTGGCGAGCCACGTCGCGCTGATCGGCCTGGGCGGGATCGGTGCGCCGGTGCTGCAATACCTGGCGGGCGCAGGCGTGGGGCGCTTCACGCTGGTGGACGATGGCGACGTGGAGGCGAGCAACCTGCAACGCCAGACCATCTACACCACCCGCGACATTGGTCACGGCAAGGCCGTCTCCGCCCGCCGCTGGCTGGCGAATTTCGACGACAGGCTGGCGGTCGACATCTCCGACCGGCGGATCGACGCCGCCAATGCCGCCGGCCTGATCGGCGGGGCCGATCTGGTGATCGACGGCACCGACAACTTTGCCACCCGCCTGGCCGTGTCGGACGCCTGCGTGGCCCTGGGCGTTCCGCTCCTGTCTGCCGCCGTAGGCCGCTTTCAGGGGCAGGTCGGCGCCTTTCAGGGCCATGTCGACGGCCAGCCCTGCTATCGCTGCTTCGTGGGCGATGCCTTCGATGCCGAGGATTGCGACACCTGCGCCGATGACGGCGTGCTGGGCGCCATGGTCGGCTGGGTCGGCACCTTTGCCGCCATGCAGGCGGTACGCCTGCTGATCGCGCAAGGTGGCTTTGGCCAGATGGGCGATCCGCAATGGGGTAAGCTCCACCTGATGGACGGGCTGAAGCCGGGAATGCGCACGCTGTCCATCGCCCGCGATCCCGCCTGCCGCGCCTGTTCAGCCTGACCGGCGAATTCCTTTCGCATTTCCCCTGTTCCGTGAGATGTTCCCCGTCAGGGGGTACATTTCATGCAAGCAGTAGAACGGCCGTTCGGCCTGTGGACCGCGATCGCCATGGTGGTGGGCGGGATGATCGGCGGCGGCATCTTCGTGCTGCCGGGGGCGGTGGCGCCGTTCGGCTGGACCGGCACGCTGGCCTGGCTCGCCGCCGGGGCGGGTGCGCTGCTGATCGCCCGGATCATCGCCGCGCTGACCGGCACCCGGCCGCTGGAACCCAGCGTGGTGACCATCAGCGGCGATATCCTTGGCCTCTTGCCCGGACGGATGATGACCTGGGCCTACTGGGTGACGCTCGTCACCAGCCTGCCGGTGCTGTCGATGGCAGCGACTGCCTATCTGCTGCACCTTGTCCCCGCTGCTCCGCAGGGGGCCTGGCCGCAAGTGATCGGCGGTTGCGTGATCCTGCTGGCGCTGGCCGGGCTCAACCTGCGCGGCGTGCGCGCGGCCGGGGTGATGCAGGTGGTCACCACCGTGCTCAAGCTGATCCCGCTGGTGCTGGTGGTGCTGATCACCATGTGGCTGGCCGTGGGCGATCCCGCCGCCTTCACCCACAGCCAGGCCGCGCCGGTGAATCTCGGCCAGGTGGCCCCCGCGCTGGGCATGGTGTTCTTCGCCATGCTCAGCTTCGAGAACGCAGCGCTGATGGCCGAACGCGTGCGCGATCCCGCGCGCAACGTGCCGCGTGCCATGTACCTGGGCCTGCTCGGGGTGCTGACGCTGTATATCGTGGTCTGCACCGGCATCGTTGCCACCACTCCGCTGTCAGAGCTGGAAGCCAGCAGCGCACCGATCGCGCTGTTCGTGGAACGCAACCTGGGCGCGGCAGCGGGCAATGCCGTGGCGCTGTTCGCGGCGATTTCCGCCATCGGCTGCCTCAATTGCCTGGTGCTGCTGCTGGGCGAACTGCCGCTGGGCATGGCGCGCGACGGGCAGCTGCCACAGGCCGTGGCCATGCCCAACGCGCGCGGCGTGGCGGACCGCCCGCTGCTGGCAGGCACTGTGCTGGGCCTGCTGCTGATGCTGGGCAGCGTCACCGGCATGGGCGAGGCGGTGCTGGATTTCATGCTGCGGGTAACCACGGCCACCAGCATCTGGTTCTACGCCTTTGCCTGCGCGGCGGCGCTGGTGGCGGGGCTGCTGCGTCCGCTGGCACTGCTGGCGCTGGCCTTCTGCCTGTGGGTGATCTGGGGCACCGGGCTGGAAGCGGGCGCGCTGGGCCTGGGGCTGATCGCGCTGGGCGTGCCCTTGCACTTCCTGCTGGGTGAGCGCACCACGCCGCGCGGCAGCGTACCGACAGAGGTTCCGGCGGAGTAACAGGCGTGGCGAAGAAGAAATCGAAGGGCGACCCCTGGGGTCTTGGGGCAGACGAGCCGGAGGGCGAGGCTGCCGAACCCCTGCCCTGCTGGCTGTGTTCGCGCCCCACCGGCAGCGAGGTGATCTGGCACCACCCGATCCCCAAGAGCCGTGGCGGGCGCGATACCGTGCCGATGCACCCGGTGTGCCAGAACTTCCTGATCGCCAATTTCACCACGTCAGAACTGCAACGCCACGGCATGGACGCCGCAAGCCTGCTGGCCGATCCTGCGGTGGCCAAATTCGTCGCCTGGGTGGCGAACAAGGATCCCGACTTCACCGCCCCGCAGGCGAAAAAGCAGCGTTAGCGGCGGCTGGCCAGCATCTCCTCGACCCAGGCCGGCACCAGCTCGCTGGCAGGGCCAAGCCGCGTTTCATCGAACATGCGGCTGCCCAGGCTCGTCTCCAGGTTGAGTTCCAGCGTGCGCGCGCCCGCATCGTTCGCTTCCTGCACGAAGCCCGCCGCCGGATAGACC
>JAGREI010000347.1 GCA_020446625.1 Erythrobacter sp. | reverse complement strand
AGCTTCTCGCCCGCTTCCACCGCCGGGCGGCTGAGGATCAGGCGGGCGACCGAGCCGGTGATCAGCTGGCTGACCGCCTGCGCCACCGCGAGGTAGGTCTTGCCAGTGCCTGCCGGGCCGAGTGCGAAGATGATGTCGCGGCTGGCCAGCTGGCGCATGTAGTCGCCCTGCATGGCGCTGCGCGGGGTGATGGTCTTCTTGCGGGTGCGGATCATCACCGGCGGACCCTTGACGTCGCCGGTGACGATCCCGTCGAGCATGGGCTGGTCGGCCATGACGATCAGCGCGTCGATGGCGCCTGCATCCATCGCTTCGCCCGCCAGCAGCTTCTCGTGCAGCTTGATCAGCACGTCGCGGGCGCGGGAGACGTCGTCCTCTGTGCCTTCGATGGAAACCCGGTCTCCCCGCGCGGCGATATAGACGCCGAGGCGATTCTCTATCTGCACCAGGTTGGCGTCGAATTCCCCGAACAGCGCGCCCAGCAGCGCCTGATCGTCGAAGCTGACCTCTATCCGGGCGCGGCGCGAATGGTCACGGCGGGTTTCCGGGTGAGCGTAGATGGCGGCGTGATGGTCGCCATCGCGTTGCGGTTTGCGGGCCATTGGTTCCTTTCGGAGTGGTCCCCCAGAGATAAGCCTGCTGGCGCGCGGGGCAAGCCATGAGCTATGACGAGACAGTGGAAAGTCACGCTTTCGTCACCCGGAGGATTGCCATGTCGAGAATCGCCACCCTTGCCGCGCTGTCGCTCGTTCTCGCCGCCTGCTCGCAGGCCGACGCGCCTGAGGCGACCGAAAGCGAGGCGCCCGCCGCCGATGCCACGCCATCGCACGCCGAAGCTGAAACCGACGTGCAGCACTTCCTGTTGCAGGAATTTCCCGAGGTCGACTCGCTCGACTACGCGCTGGCCTGGAGCGACCTGGACGGCGACGGCAACGACGAGGCGATCGTCCACCTGGTCGGGCCATATTTCTGCGGCACCGGCGGGTGTACCACGCTGGTGCTGACCCAGGCCGGGCCGATGTGGCGCAAGGTGGGCGACATCAGCGTATCGCGCACGCCGATCACCGTGCTGGACACCAGCACCAACGGCTGGCGCGACCTGACCGTGGCGGTTTCGGGCGGCGGCATGGCAGGCGGCAATGCCCTGCTGAAGTTCGACGGCGAAGCCTATCCGTCGAACCCGACGGTGGAACCTGCCGAAATGACCGAAGTGCTCGGCACCGAACTGCTGCCGGAAGAGCCGACTCTGGTGACGCTGGAAGCGGCGCTGCCCGAAGGTAACTAGGCGGCGGCGGGCGCCAGCACGCGGCCCTTGAGCGAATTCGGCCCCGCTTCGGCCAGTTCCACCCGCACCATGTCGCCAATCGCGGCTTCACCCTCGAAGAACACCGATTGCAGCCACGGCGACTTGCCCAGCCACTGGCCGGGCAGCTTGCCCTTGCGTTCCACCAGCACCTGGCACGTCTTGCCGACCGAGGCCTGGTTGAAGGCGTACTGATCGCGGTTGAGGTGGGCTTGCAGGCGTTGCAGGCGGTCGTCCATCACCTCCTTGGCGACATGATCGGGCATGGTCGCGGCAGGGGTGCCGGGGCGGGCCGAATACTTGAAGCTGAAGGCGGCGGCGTAGCCCACGGCATCGACCAGCGCCAAGGTCTCGGCAAACTCGGCCTCGGTCTCGCCGGGGAAGCC
>JAGREI010000346.1:268-3138 GCA_020446625.1 Erythrobacter sp. | reverse complement strand
CCTCCGCCAGCAGGCGGAATTCATCCGAGCGCGGCGAATTGGTGCGCCAGACCAGCGCGATCTCGCGGCTGGTGTTGGCGCCTTTCAGCGGGCGGGCGACCACCTGCGTTTCGTGCAGGATGCCCGCCTCCAGCGCCATTTCGGGCAGCATGGTCAGGCCCAGGCCATTGTCCACCATCTGCACCAGCGTATGCAGGCTGGTGCCGATCATCGTGGCGCTGGCGCGCAGTTCGGGACGGTTGCAGGCGGCCAGCGCGTGTTCCTTCAGGCAATGCCCGTCCTCCAGCAGCAGCAGGCGGCCTTCATCGATCATGCTGGGAGACACTTCGGCAGGCGGATCGCGCGGATCGTCCTTGGGAAAGGCGACGTAGAGATCGTCGGTGCAGATCGTTTCCTTCTCCACTTCGCCGGTGGCGTAGGGGAGGGCCAGCAGCACGCAATCGGCGCGCCCGTGGTGCAGCGATTCGATCGCGTGTTCGCTGGTTTCCTCGCGCAGGAACAGCTTCAGCTGCGGGCGTTCGCGGCGCAGGCGCGGCAGGATGCGCGGCAGCAGGAAGGGGGCGATGGTGGGGATCACGCTCATCCGCAATTCGCCCGAAAGCGGCTTGCCTGCCGCCTGTACCAGTTCGGCCAGCTCCTCCGCCTCGCGCAGCACGCGGTGCGCCTTTGCCACCACGTTGTTGCCCAGCGGGGTGAAGCGCACCACCCGGCGGCTGCGCTCCACCAGCGTCACCCCCAGCAGCGATTCGAGTTCGCGGATGCCCGCCGACAAGGTGCTCTGCGAAACGAACGAGGCGTCCGCCGCGCGGCCGAAGTGCTGATGTTCGTGCAGCGCGACGAGGTATTGCAGCTGCTTGATGGTGGGCAGGTAGATGCTCACTCCCCGGCAGCCTCCACCACCGGGGCCGGTACATCGTCGATGTGAGTCATCTTCAGGCGGCCCTTTTCCACTGCGAAGGCCAGCTTGCCTTCGACCAGGTCGAGCGCGTCCTTGCCGAATACCTCGTAACGCCAGCCGTCGAGCACTTCCAGCTTGCGCACCCCGGCGGCCAGTGCCTCCAGCTCGTCCGAGCGGGTGAGCAAGCGGGCGGCGACGTCGATTTCGCGGCTGCGGATCTTCAGCAGCAGCTTCAGCAGGTCCGCCACCAGCGCGCCTTCCTTGCCCAGCGGCGCGCCGCGCTTGGGCTTTTCGGGCATCTCGTCCTCGTCCAGCGGCTCGGCATTCGCCAGCACGCGCATCAGCCGCTTGCCGATGTCGTTGTCCTTCCAGGCATTTGACAGTCCGCGCACCTTGGCCAGGTCTTCTTGGCGTTTGGGCGGGTGGCTGGCGAGGTCGGCCAGGGTCTCGTCACGGATGATGCGTCCGCGCGGAATATCTTTGCCCTGCGCTTCCGTCTCGCGCCAGGCGGCCAGCGCCTTCAACCGGCCCAGCACCTGCGGGTTGCGCCCCGGCGAGCGGATACGGTGCCAGGCGAGGTCGAGGTCGTTGGCGTAGTTGGCGGGATCGGCCAGCTTGTCCATCTCTGCATTCAGCCAGTGGCCGCGATCGGTCTTGATCAGCTTCTTGAGGATGCGCGGGAAGATCTTGGCGAGGTAGGTCACGTCCCCGATGGCATATTCGATCTGCCGCTCGGTCAGCGGGCGGCGGCTCCAGTCGGTGAAGCGGGCGCCCTTGTCGATGGTCTTGCCCAGCCACGATTCGACCAGGTTGGCATAGCCGATCTGTTCGGACTGGCTGACCGCCATCATGGCAATCTGGGTGTCGAAGATGGGGTGCGGGGTCTTGCCCGTCAGGTTGTAGATGATCTCCACGTCCTGCCCGCCCGCGTGGAAGACCTTGAGCACGTCCTCGTTGTTCGTCAGCAGTTCGAGCATGGGGGTAAGGTCCAGCCCGTCAGCCAGCGGATCGATCGCGGCGGCTTCTTCCTCGTTGCCCAGCTGCACCAGGCACAGCATGGGGTAATAGGTGTTCTCGCGCATGAATTCGGTGTCGACGCACACGAATTCGTGCTGGGCCAGGCGCTCGCACAGGGCGGCCAGGTCCTTGGTCTTGGTAATCAGGGGATGGATTTGCATTCGTCGTGTCTTTTCTGTCCTGGCCGGTTCACCGGCCTGCGGCTAGACCCGCGTGGCGCTTGTCGTCCTTGACAAACCCGCGTGCTTCGCCTGTTAGCGCGCGCGTGAAACCGGCGTTTCGCCGCGCATCGTCGCGCGCGCCCTTAGCGCCATAACCTGCCAGATGAAAAGAGTCCTCATGCACGCCTATCGTACCCACAACTGCGCTGCGCTGACCAAGGCCGAAGTTGGCGAAACCGTCCGCCTATCGGGCTGGGTGCACAACAAGCGCGATCACGGCGGCGTGCTGTTCGTGGACCTGCGCGATCACTACGGCATCACCCAGATCGTGGCCGACAGTGACAGCCCGGCCTTGCCGGTGCTGGAACGGCTGAAGCTGGAATCGGTCGTCACCATCGACGGCTTGGTGAAGGCGCGCGCTGACGTGGCGGTGAACCCGAACCTGCCGACCGGCGAGATCGAGGTCTTCGCTCGCGAAGTGACCGTGCAGAGCCGCGCGGAGGAACTGCCGCTGATCGTCAATTCGGCGGAGGATTACCCGGAAGAGGTGCGGCTGAAGTACCGCTTCATCGACCTGCGCCGCGAACGCGTGCACGCCAACATCATGCTGCGCAACCGGGTGATCACCAGCTTGCGCCGCCGCATGATCGACCAGGGCTTTTCGGAGTTCCAGACCCCGATCCTGGGCGCCAGCAGCCCCGAGGGCGCGCGCGACTACCTCGTCCCCAGCCGCCTGCATCCGGGCCGTTTCTACGCGCTGCCGCAGGCCCCGCAGATGTTCAAGCAGCTGCTGA
>JAGREI010000346.1:0-179 GCA_020446625.1 Erythrobacter sp. | reverse complement strand
GAGATGAGCTTCGTCACCCAGGAAGACGTGTTCCAGGCCATCGAGCCGGTGCTGGCGGGCGTGTTCGAGGAGTTCTCGGGCGGCAAGACCGTGACACCCGCAGGCGAGTTCCCGCGCATCCCCTATGCCGAAGCCATGCTGAAGTACGGCAGCGACAAGCCCGACCTGCGCAACCCGAT
>JAGREI010000345.1 GCA_020446625.1 Erythrobacter sp. | reverse complement strand
CTACTTCCCGAGACCAGTGGAGGCGCGCCTATAGGAACAGTCCGTGCGTCTGGCAAGCGCCTCGATTGCCTCCATGTTGCAATGCTGCTAGTCGCGCGCACCACATGCCGGGAAGGGCTGCGACTTGAACCTCGCCGCGCCCACCCCATACCAGTGTTTCTGATAATCGGGACGGACCGCTTTTCATGCTAGATTTCCTCACCGCCGCCGCAGCTCCTGCGGGTGCCGGCCTTATGAGCTTCCTGCCGATCATCGGCATGATCGTGATCTTCTGGTTCCTGCTGTTCCGTCCGCAGATGAAGCAGGCCAAGGAACACCGGGAGCGCGTGGCGGGCATCAAGCGGAATGACCAGGTGGTGACCGCGGGCGGCCTCGTCGGCAAGGTGACCAAGGTCGAAGACGACTATGCCGAGGTGGAAATCGCGCAGAACGTGCGGGTGAAGGTGGTGAAGAACACCATCGCCAGCGTCACCACGCCCGGCGCCAAGCCCGCCAACGACTGACGCTGAGGCGGGAAGGCATCCATGCTCGATTTTCCTCTCTGGAAGCGGATTTCGCTGTGGGCGATCACGCTGCTGGTGGCGGCGGCTTCGCTGCCCTCGATCGCTTCGCTCAGCGGTGTGAACCTGCCCAGCTGGGCGCAGGATCCGCAGATCAACCTCGGCCTCGACCTTGCCGGTGGCAGCCACATCCTGCTGGAGGCCGATCCTTCGCAGGTGGAGCGCCAGCGGTTCGAGGCGATGGAGGAATCGGTGCGCGGGGCGCTGGATGCAGCCGAACCGCGCATCCGCGTGGGGGAAATCTCCACCGCCGACAGCCGCCTCACCTTCATGCTGGAAGATGCCAGCCAGGTTGACGCCGCGCGCGAAGCGATCCTTCCGCTGATCAACGGCACCGGGCTGGTGCGCGAATGGGATTTGCAGGTGGTCGACGGCAGCCGTTTCGTGCTGACGCAGACCGAGCAGGGGCTGAACCAGGCGGTCGAGGACGCGATGGATTCGGCGGCAGACGTGATTCGCCGCCGTATCGACGACCTCGGCACGCGTGAGCCGACCATCATCCGCCAGGGCGCCAACCGCATCGTGGTGCAGGTGCCGGGCCTCGACGATCCGCAGGCGCTGAAGAACCTGCTGGGGCAGACCGCACGGCTCGAATTCAAGCTGGTCGATCCCAATGCCTTGCCCGCCGACGTGGCGCAGGGCCGGGCGACCAATACCGGCACCGAGATCGTGCCTTACGATCCCGAAGGCGACATGGCCGGCCAGTACGAAGCGGTGTTCCGCCTCGGCGGTATCCGCGGCGACAGCCTGACCGGCGCGCAGCAGAGCTATGACCAGCGCACCAACGAGCCGGTGGTGTCGATCCAGTTCGATGCGCAGGGCGGGGCGCGCTTCGCCCAGCTTTCCACCGACAACGTGGGCCAGCGGTTCGCCATCATCCTCGATGACCAGGTGATCTCCGCCCCGCGCTTCAACGAACCGATCCTGTCCGGCTCGGCGCAGATTTCGGGCGGCTTCACCGTCGAAAGCGCCAACGAACTGGCGATTGCGCTGCGTTCGGGCGCGCTGCCGGTGGACCTGACCATCGTCGAGGAACGCACCGTGGGGCCGGACCTTGGCGCCGACTCGATCGTGGCGGGCGCGATTGCCATGGGCATCGGCTCGCTGCTGGTGGTGGCGCTGATGATCATGACCTACGGCCGGTTCGGCATCTACGCCACCGTGGCGCTGGTGTTCAACGTGCTGATGATCCTGGGCGTGATGGCGGCGATGAACACCACCCTTACGCTGCCCGGTATCGCCGGTTTCGTGCTTACCATCGGCGCGGCGGTGGACGCCAACGTGCTGATCTACGAACGTATCCGCGAGGAACGACGACGCGGGCGCAAGGTCGTGTCGGCGGTGGAAACCGGCTACAAGGAAGCCAGCCGCGCCATCTACGACGCCAATGCCACCAACTTCATTGCCGGCGTGCTGCTGTTCCTGTTCGGCAGCGGCCCGGTGCGCGGCTTTGCCGTGGTGCTGATTATCGGCCTGTTCACCTCGGTCTTCACCGGCGTCACGCTCACCCGCATGTGGGTGGCGGGCTGGCTGAAGGCCAAGCGCCCCACCGAACTGAACGTGTAGGGGAAGGGACCAACCATGCGACTGCTCAAGCTCGTCCCCGAAGACACCAACATCCACTTCCTGAAGTGGCGGGTGCCGTTTTACGTCGTCAGCTGCCTGCTGATCGCCGCCAGCTGGGCCATGGTGTTCACCAAGGGCCTCAACTACGGCGTGGACTTCGCCGGTGGCCAGGAAATCACCGGCACCTTCACCGGCGAGGCCGAAGCGCCCGTTGCCGAACTGCGCGAATCGCTGTCGGACCTGGGTCTGGGCGATCCGGTGATCCAGCGGTTTGGCGAGGATAACCAGGTTTCGATCCGCGTGCGCCTGCCTGACGAGGTGGCCGAAGACCCCGCTGCCGCCAACCGCATCGCCAACCAGATCATCGAGGCGGTGACCACCGACCACGCCGATTTCCGCGTCGATTCGAACAACACAGTGTCGGGCAAGGTCTCGGGCGAATTCCGCGACACCGCGCTTTACGCGCTGCTGTTCGCCATGATCGCGATTGCCGCCTACATCTGGATCCGCTTCGAATGGCAGTTCGGCGTGGGCGCGCTGTTCGCGCTGTTCCACGACGTGTCGCTGACCTTGGGCATGTTCGCGCTGTTGCAGATGGAATTCAGCTTGCAGATCATCGCCGCCATCCTGGCGATCATCGGCTACTCGCTGAACGATAC
>JAGREI010000344.1 GCA_020446625.1 Erythrobacter sp. | reverse complement strand
GCGCCCTTCGGGATGGATCGGCGGGAAGCCCCATTCGGCATCACCACGACCGCGATTATCTCTCAATTCACCTGCCATGCGCCCGCTCTAGGCATTGCCGCCGCGCGCCACAAGCATTCGTGGCGCGTTTTGGGCAAGCGCGGCGGCGCGGATCAGGTTCCGCTGAAATCGAATGGCACCCCACTATCGCGGAACCGCGCGGGAATCAGTTCGCGGCCGATCGGCGGGGCGGATCGGGCAAGACAGCGAGGACGATGGCACAGGCGGCAAGCCACCCCGATAGGCGTGGGATCGTCTGCGCTGACGGCCTGGGCATAGACCAGCCGCTCGACATGCTCTGCCGAACAGGCCAGGGCGACCGCGCGCGTCACCACCGGTTGGCCGAATGCCCCGCCGCCAGCGCGCACGGTGCGGGCCACGGAAAGGTAACGCTCGCCATCGGGCAGTTCGATCAGCTGCGCATCGACCTTGCCCGGCGTGGCAAACACCTCGTGCACGTTCCACAAGGGGCAGGCCCCGCCGTGCCGCGCCAGCGGAAACCCCGCGCCGTCGAGCCGCTTGGACACGTTGCCGGCACGATCCACCCGCAGGAAGAAGAACGGCACGCCTTCCTCCCNNCGGTCGCTGCAAGGTGGTGAGCCGGTGCGCGGCCTGCTCGAAACTCACCGCGAAACGCGCCGCCAGCGCCTCCACGTCGTAGCGCAGGTCTTCCGCCGCCTTGCGGAAGGCGCGGTAGGGCATCAGCAGTGCACCCGCCCAGTATCCCTGCATGGCCCGGCGCACCAGGTCGCGGCCATCCTCGCTGGCAAAGCGCCCATCGGCCAGCAGCGCATCGATGGCGGCACCCTGTTCCAGCATGGCAATCTGCAAGGCCGCCTGAAACCGCCGCCCGGCACTATCCAGCCGCTCGGAAATGTGGATACGGCGGCGATGGTAGTCATACCAGCGCATGGCACCGCGCAGCAGGCCATCATCGGTCAGCCGCAGGTCAAGCGCATGGCGATCGGCAAAATGCGCCTTCATCGCCGCGAAGTCGGTAAGCGTCACCGCCAGTCCAGCCGCCGAATCGTCGAGCGCGGGGAAGCAGTTGCGCCGCGCCGCCAGGAAGGCCCGCGCCTCGTTCACCGGATCGGCGGCAGGCGCGCTGCCCGCCCCCTCCTCGCGCCGCGCGGCCAGGGCCAGCTGCTCCTCGCCATAGGCGGTGTAGAGCCGCAGCAGTGCCTCCGCCATGCCGGGATAGGAGGTGGCGACATCCTCGATATCGAGCGGTTCGATGGCGATATCCGCGAACAGGGGATCGCGCAGCGCCGACTGCAGCCGTACGCCGGTCTCGTCGGCATCGGCGGCGGCTAGGTCCGCCACGTCGACCCGATAGGCGGTGGCGAGCTTCAGCAGCATCTCGGCGGTGACGGGGCGCTGGTTGCGCTCCATCAGCGCGATGTAGCTGTCCGAGATGGCGAGGTCGGCAGCCATCTGCGCCTGGGTAAGCCCCATATCGCGGCGCAGCTTCTTGAGGCGCGGCCCGAGGTAGAGTGTCTTTCCGGCCATGCGCGGCTCCTGCTTCGTCCAGTCCTTACAGCTTTACATCCATTTTCTGTAAAGTTCGACAACTTTACACCGATTGGCGCGACAGACACATTTTCCACTCCTAGGAGGAGCATCAACGTAACGATACCAGCAGGACTTGTAATTTTATGACCCACTTCGCTGAAATTCACCGGCAGACCGGCATCAAGCACCGCCTGGGCCAGCACTGGCAGGGGATCGACCCCGAATTCGCTGCCCGCCTGCGCGCGCAGAACCGGTTCCAGACCGGGCTGGATATCGCCCGCTACACCGCGAAGATCA
>JAGREI010000343.1:426-2907 GCA_020446625.1 Erythrobacter sp. | reverse complement strand
TTGTTGATCGACACCTCGATCAGGTCGGTCCAGCGGTTCTTGGGCGCGTATTCCTCGAGGTAGAGCGCCGCCAGCACGCCGATGGGGAAGGCCAGCATCAGGGTGACGAACATGGTCAGCATCGAGCCCTTGAGCGCGCCCCAGATGCCCGCCAGCTGCGGATCGGTGGCGTCGGCCCGCTGGAGGAAGCCCAGGTCGAAGCGGTCCGCCAGCACGCCTTCGCTGGCAAGCCTTTGCGCCAGCGGCTGGAGATCGGGACTGCCGTCACCCGCCAGCGCATTGGCCAGCTTTTCGCTCACCGGCAGCGAGAATTCGACCTGCTGGCGCAGCAGCGCCGGGTCAGCGGCCACCTGCTCTGCCACCAGTCGCCAGGCTTCGCGGTTGAGTTCGGCCGCAGCTTCGTCGCCCACGGCCTCGCTCGCGGCGAACTGCACCACGTCGGGCAGGCCCTGCCGTTCGAGCGACTGCATGATCTCGCGGTCTTCGGTCAGCGCGGGGTTGAGGCTGATACCGGCCTGGGTGAAGTCCACCGGCACGGTCAGCTCGGCGCGCTTGAAGCCGTTCACGCCGCTCAGCGCCATGCTGGCGAGCAGGAAGACCAGCACGGCCACCGAGAACAGGATCGCGCCAAGGCCAATGGCCTTGAACCGCCGCTCGGCAGCGTACCGCTTTCTCAGCCGCGCCTCGAAGGCGGGGGTGCGGGTGGGGCGCAGGGTGTCACTCATAGGCTTCGCGGAACCTCTTCACCACGCGCAGGGCAATCACGTTCAGCGCCAGCGTCACCAGGAACAGCACGAAGCCCAGCGCGAAGGCGGCCAGGGTGGCGGCCGAATCGGTGCTCGCTTCGCCGGTCAGGTTGGCCACGATCTGGTAGGTGACCGTGGTCATCGCCTCCAGCGGGTTGGCCGACAGGCGGGCGGTGGCGCTGGCGGCCATCACCACGATCATGGTTTCCCCGATCGCGCGGCTGATTGCCAGCATGATCCCGGCCACGATGCCGGGCAGGGCGGCCGGCACCAGCACGCGCTTGATCGTTTCGTTCTGCGTGGCGCCCATGGCCAGCGAACCGTCCTTCATCGCCTGCGGCACGGCGGCGATCGAATCGTCGGCCATGGAGGAGACGAAGGGGATGATCATCACCCCCATCACCAGGCCCGCCGCCAGCGCCGATTCGCTGGACGGGTTCTCCACCCCCAGCATGATGGCGACATCGCGGATGGCGGGCGCGATGGTGAGCGCGGCGAAATAACCGTAGACCACCGTCGGCACGCCGGCGAGGATCTCCAGCGCGGGCTTCAGCCAGGCGCGCACCTTCGGCGCGGCATACTGATTGAGGTAGATCGCGCTCATCATCCCCAGCGGGATCGCCACCAGCATGGCGATCACCACGCCGATGAAGAAGGTGCCCCAGAACAGCGGCACTGCGCCATAGCGCGCCGGATCGGGGTGCTGCCCGTCAGACATGGGATTGGGCGCCCAGTGGGTGCCGAATAGGAAATCGGTGGGCGGCACCATGCCGAAGAAGCGCACCGTCTCGAACACCAGGCTCGCAACGATGCCCAGCGTGGTGAGGATCGCCACCAGCGATGCCAGCAGCAGGGTGAACAGCACCGCCTTTTCCACCCGGTTGCGGGCGCGGAAGTCGGGCTTCAGGTGGAGGAAGGCAAAGCCTGCCCCGGCAGCGGCGATCAGCAGGGTGACGACGAAGCCGATCAGCTGGTAACGGCTCAGCGCCGCGGCGAAGGGGGCCACCAGCGGTTCGGCATCGGGGTTGAACACGCCGGTTGCAGCGCCGGTCGCCACGGCGCGGGCTTCGGCCAGGATTGTCTCGCGCTGCATCCCGAAGGCGGGCAGGTGCGCGGCGGCGGGATCGGCCAGCACGCTCTGCATCACCAGCGAGTTGGACAGCGGTCCCCATACCAGCGCGAACAGCAGGGCAGGGACCGCGATCCACAGCGCCGCATACCAGCCGTGGTAGACCGGCAGCGAGCCGATCCGGCCATGCGGCGCCGCACGCCGGAACGTGGCGGCGCGCGCGCGGGCCGCCAGCCAGCCGGCCAGGCCCAGTCCGAGGACAACAAGGAGCAGGGCACTGGCAGGCATGACTGGCGCTTGTCGTCCTTACTCGAAGTCAGCTGCGGTCAGCACCGGGAAGTCGGTGGCAGCCGCGTTGCTGCGGGCCATAACGTCTTCAGGGTTCGGCACAAGCCCCACGGCAGCCAGCGGACCACCGGCAACCCAGCTTGCCGCCCACTCGGCCACGTATTCACGCAGGCCGGGGATGGCGTCGAGGTGCTGGTCCTTCACGTAGATGAACAGCGGACGCGCGCCGATGTAGGTGAAGCTGGAGATGTTCTCGTAGGTCGGTTCCACGCCGTTCACGGTCAGGCCGTGGATACGGTCGAGGTTGGCTTCGAGGTAGGAATAGCCGAAGATGCCGATGGCCTGGTTGTTGCCTTCGATCTTCTGCACGATCAGGTT
>JAGREI010000343.1:0-265 GCA_020446625.1 Erythrobacter sp. | reverse complement strand
GGCGGGCCATAGACCAGGATCGGCTGGTTCGGCAGCGAGGGGTCGATGTCGCTCCAGTTGGTGGCGGTCTGTTCCTCGCCATAGGGGTGGGCGGCCAGCGCGCGATAGATGATTTCGGGCGTCAGGTTGAAGTTGATGCCGCCATTGGCCGAAGCCAGCGCGATACCGTCGAGGCCCACCTGGATCTCGGTGATGTCGGTCACGCCGTTCGCCTGGCAGGTTTCGAACTCGCTCGCCTTCATCCGGCGCGAGGCATTGGTGATGT
>JAGREI010000342.1 GCA_020446625.1 Erythrobacter sp. | reverse complement strand
GCTTGCCGGTGGCGCGGGCATAGCCTTCCGCCGCGTGCGCCGCACCGGCTTCGTGCCGCACCAGGATGTGGCGGATGCGCTGGTCGGAAAAGAGTTCGTCGTAGATCGGCAGCACCGCGCCGCCGGGATAGCCGAACACGAATTCGACACCCTGCCGCACCAGGCTTTCGACCAGTATCGCAGCACCGCTGCGTTCGTCCGTCACGTCATTCTCCATCATCGCGTGGCCCCGGAAGACCCCTGGGCCGGTTTTGGCAAGCTCCAAAGAACAACCCGGCGCAATCGCTTGCGCCGGGCCATCCACTCCTCTTCTCACCGAGGGCGCACTATGGGTTATAATCTAACCTGTCAACACCTAATCGCAAAATAATATTTCAAATTGGTCGTGAACGGAGATATTTTCTGGCGCAAGGCGCGGCCAGTCGGCGGGCGGCTGGTGGCGCAGCCAGGTGTACTGGCGCTTGGCATATTGCCGTGTGGCCTGCTGTCCCAGCAGGACTGCCTCCCCCCGCGACGACTCGCCGCGCAGCCAGGCGGCGATCTGCGGCACGCCGATGGCGCGCATCACCGGCAAGGCGGGTGACAGCTGGCGCGCCAGCAGGGCTTCGACTTCCTCCACCGCGCCCTGTTCCATCATCCGGGCAAAGCGCAGGTCGCAGCGGGCGTTGAGCAGGGCGCGTTCGGGCAGCAGCACCAGCGGGGCGAGGGTAATCGAACCACCGATCCCGCCTTCCCGGTGTTCCTGCCATGCCGCCAGCGGCCTGCCGGTGGATCGCACCACCTCCAGCGCGCGCGACAGGCGCTGACGGTCAGCGGGTTTGAGGCGCGCAGCGGCCTCCGGGTCTTCGCGGGAAAGCGCGGCGTGCAGGTCCGGCGTCTCCATCGCCCGCACAGCCTCGCGCACAGCGTCGTCGATCGGCGGGACCGGGGCGATCCCGTCGAGCAGGGTGCGCAGGTACAGCCCGGTACCGCCGACCAGCACCGGCACCGCGCCGCGCGCATGGGCCTGGGCGATCTCGCGCCGGGCGGCATCGGCCCAGTCCGCAGCAGAGCAGGCCACGGCCCCGTCCCAGCTGCCGAACAACACATGCGGCACGCCATGCATCTCGGCCTCGCTCGGCCGCGCGCTCAACACCTGGAGGTCGGCATAGACCTGCGCGCTATCGGCGTTGATCACCAGTGCCTCGCGCCCCGCCGCGTTCAGGGCCAGCGCCAGCCGCACTGCCAGATCGCTCTTGCCGCTGGCGGTCGGCCCTGCAATGAGCGCGACCGCGTTCGTGACAGGAGATTCCGACTTGCTCATTGCCCGGCTGATAGCAGACCCGGCCACACTGGAAAGCGCGCTGGCGGCGCTGACCGCGCAGCTGGCAGGCACCGATACGCCGGTGGCCCACGCCGCCATGCTCGATTCCGCTGGCGAGGTGGTGCAGATCGAGTCTCCGGGCAATGACCTGGCGGCGATGAAGGCGGCGCTGCTCGCGCACTTCGGCGCATGCGATGCCATCGTGGCGCGCGATGCCATCGTGGTGCCGCACCTGTTCGTGTCGGACATGGATTCGACCATGATCGGGCAGGAATGCATCGACGAGCTGGCCGACTATGCCGGGCTGAA
>JAGREI010000341.1 GCA_020446625.1 Erythrobacter sp. | reverse complement strand
CGCGACGGCAAGCCGCGCTATCTCGGCCTGATCCCGCGCGTGTGGGCGGCGATGGAGCGCGATCTGGCGCACCCGGCGCTGGCCCCGGTGGCGCGCTGGTTCGATGCCAATATTCCGGCCGCCGTGCGCGCCGCCAACGGCGGGGTGCTGACCGCATGAGCAAGCTCGCTTCGGATACCGCCATGGTGCTGGCCGCCGGGCTGGGCAAGCGGATGCGCCCGCTCACAGCCACCCAGCCCAAGCCGATGGTGCGCGTGGCGGGCAAGCCGCTGATCGACCATTCGCTGGACCGGCTGGCAGAGGCGGGCGTGGCCAGGGTGGTGGTGAACGTGCATTACCTGCCCGATGCGCTGGAAGCCCACCTGAAGGGACGCAAGGCGCCGCAGGTCAGCATCTCCGACGAGCGTGAGCTTCTGCTGGAAACCGGCGGCGGCATGGTGAAGGCGGCGGGCCAGCTGCCCGATCCGTTCTTCTGCCTCAATTCCGACAACCTGTGGCTGGATGGCCCGCGCAACTGCTTTGCCGATCTGTCGGCGGCGTGGAACCCGGATGCGATGGATGCGCTGCTGCTGCTGGTGCCGCACAAGAACGCGCACAACTTCCGCGGCAAGGGCGACTTCAAGATGGATGCGCGGGGCAAGCTGACGCGCCGCCAGTCGGGCCGCATCGCGCCCTACATCTTCTCCGGCATCCAGCTGGTGTCGAAACGCCTGCTGCGCGATGCGCCTGCCGGGCCGTTCTCCACCAACGTCCTGTGGAGCCGGGCGATCGAGGAAGGGCGGCTTTATGGCCTGGCCTTCTCCGGCCAGTGGTTCGAGGTGGGTACGCCGCAGGCGATCAAGCCCACCGAGGCGGCGCTGAAGGGTGACTGAGGCACCCGCACCAAGGGTCTATTCCATCGCCGCGCACCGCGGCTTTGCCGATGCGCTGGTGGCCGGACTGGTGCCGCGCTACGCCGAGGAGCAGTTCGGCCTCGCCCGGCTGACCCTGCTGCTGCCCAGCGCCCGCGCCGCGCGCACCCTGTCCGAAGCCTTTGTGCGCCATGCGGGGGAGACTGGCACCAGCGGGCTGCTGATGCCGCGCATGGTGCTGGTGGGCGATCTCGACCTCGACGAGGCGATGGGGCCGCTGTTCGATTCGCTGGGCGCAGGCGCGGCGATCCCGCCCGCTGCCGATCCCACGCGGCGCTGGCTGCGGCTGGCGGCGCTGATCGCGCAGGTGCAGGGCGACCAGGCACCCAAGGGCAGCGCGCTGCTGCGGCTGGCGCGCGAGACAGGCCGCGCGATGGACCGGCTGCTGGTGGAGGAGATTTCGCCGCAGGACCTGCTCGCCCCCCGCGTGCTGGCGCTGTTCGACGACAAGCTGGCGGCGCACTGGCAGGATAACCTGCGCGAATTCGCCAAGGTGCAGCAATACTGGCTGGCCGAACTCGATGCGCGCGGCGAACGCGACGCGGCGGCGCGGCGCAACATGCTGTTTCGCGCGGCGGCGCGCCGGATGCGCGAAAACCCGCCGGCCACGCCCTATGTCGCCGCCGGCGTCACCAGCGCAGCGCCCGCCCTGGCGCGGCTGCTGCGCACCGTGGCGAACCTGCCCAACGGCGCAGTGGTGCTGCCCGATCTCGACCTGTCGATGACGGCAGAGGTGTGGGACGAACTGGGCAGCGCGGGCGATCCGTCGGCTGAATCTCCCATCGGCAAGGACGATGCCGTCACGCACCCGCAGTATCACCTGAAGCTGCTGCTCAATCGCATGGGCGTGGCCCGCGCCGAGGTGCAGCCGTGGCATCGCGCCGGTCTGGCCAAGGGGCCGCCCGAACGCAGCCACGCGATCTCCAGCCTGTTCCTGCCGCCCGAAGCGAGCAAGGCCTGGGCCAGGCTGCCCGCCACCAGGCGGCGCATGGCAGGTGTGCGGCTGGTCGAAGCGGCCAATCCGGAGGAGGAAGCGCAAGCCATCGCCCTGCTGGTGCGTCAGGCGCTGGACGTGCCGGAAAAGCGCGTGGCCGTGGTGACGCCGGATCGCGGGCTGGCCAGCCGGGTGGTGCAGCATCTGGGGCGGTGGAACATCAAGGCCGACGATTCCGCCGGTCGCCCGCTCAGCCAGACGCCCGCTGGCCGGGTGCTGCTGCTGCTGGCCGAACTGGCCGCCGAACACGCCGCGCCGGTGCCGCTGGTGGCGCTGTTGCAGCATCCGCTGGTGGAAGCCGAAGGCGACCGCAACGGCTGGCTGCGCGCGCTGCGGCGGTTCGAACTGCTGCTGCGCGGACCGCGCAAGGCGCCCGGCCTTGGCCCCTTGCGTCCGCTGGCGGAGAAAGCGCAGGTGCTCGACTGGTGGGCGCAGGTGGAGGCGCGGCTTGGCCCCTTGCTGGATGCGGGAGACAGCGCCGAACTGGCAACCTGGCTCGACCTGCTCTCCACCGCGGGAGAGGCGCTGTGCGGCCTTGGCCTGTGGGCGAAAGAGGATGGCCGCGCGCTGTCTGCCTTCGTCGAGGACCTGCGCCTGCACGCGCGCGAAGTGCCGCTGGCCTTGCCTGCCGACGACCTGCACGCGGTGCTGCGCGAGGCGATGGACCTGGTGGCGGTGCGTCCGCCCTATGGCGGCCATTCGCGGGTGGCGATCTATGGCCTTCTGGAAGCGCGGATGACGCGCGCCGAACTGGTGATCTGCGCCGGCCTCAACGAAGGCACCTGGCCGCCGCGCGGCACCACCGACCCGCTGCTGGCGCCGGGCGTGCTGCGCGCGCTGGGGGTGCCGGGGGCGGATTTCCGCATCAGCCTGGCCGCGCACGATCTGGCCGGGATGCTGGGCGCGCCCGAAGTGGTGCTGACGCGGGCGCGGCGCGACAGCGGCGGCCCGGCGATCGCCAGCCGCTTCCTGCTGCGCGTGCGCGCCTTGCTGGGCGGCGACCTGGTGGCGGCGCACGAGGACGAACAGGTCATCAAGCTGGCCCAGGCGCTGGAGCCTGCGCCGCTGGAACTGCCGTTCTATCCCCGACCCCAGCCGCGCCCGTCGGCAGACCTGCGCGGCAAGCCGATCAGCGTGACCGCGCTCGACCGGCTGCGGTCCGATCCTTACCAGTACTATGCCTCTGCCATCCTGGCCCTGCGCGAACTGCGCGGGCTGGATGCAGAGCCTGACCCCGCCTGGCAGGGCGACCTGGCTCACGCGATCCTGCGCGACTGGCACGATGGCAAGGGCGACCTGCCCACGCTGGCCGCGCGCCACCTGCAAGCCATGTCCGCGCACCCTCTGATGCGCGCGCTGTGGCGGCCACGGCTGCTGAAGGCGCTGGAATGGGTGGAGCTGGAACTGGCGGGCCAGCCGGGCCGCACTCCCGTGAAGTGGGAGAAGAAGGGCGAGATGCAGCTGCGCGGCATCACCGTCCACGGCCGCGCCGACCGGATCGACCGGCTGCCCGACGGCACGCTGGCAGTGGTCGATTACAAGACTGGCCACGCGCCATCGAAGAAGGAAGTCGCCGCCGGTTACGCGCTGCAACTGGGTACCATCGGCCTGATCCTGCGCCACGGCGCCTTCGATGGCCTGACGGGCGATGCACAGCTGTTCGAATACTGGAAGCTGGGCAAGGACAAGGATTCGGAAACCGGCTTTGGCAGCGTGTCCTCGCCGCTGAAGCTCAGCGAACGGCAGAAGGGCATCCTGCCCGAGGATTTCCTGCCCGAAACCGAACGCTTCCTGCACGAAGCCTTCGACCGCTGGATCCTGGGCGACGAACCCTTCACCGCACGGCTGAACCCCGATGCCAAGGTCTACACCACCTTTGACCAGCTGATGCGGCTTGGCGAATGGCAGGGGCGCGAAGGATGAGCGGCGTGGGTTCGGGCAAGGTCTATCCGTTGCAGGGCAACCAGGCGCTGGCCGTGGACCCGCGCGATTCGGTGTGGCTGTCCGCCTCTGCCGGCACGGGCAAGACGCAGGTGCTGTCGGCCCGCGTGCTGCGGCTGCTGCTGGAACCGGGCGTGCGGCCCGAACAGATCCTCTGCCTCACCTTCACCAAGGCGG
>JAGREI010000004.1 GCA_020446625.1 Erythrobacter sp. | reverse complement strand
CTTGCCCTTGAACAGCGGGCCGTCACAGTGCGGGCAATAGGCCACGCCCTTGTTGCGGTATTCCGCCTCGCCCGGCACGCCCAGCGTGCGCCAGCGCGCGCCGGTGGCCAGGATCAGGGCGCGCGCCTTCAGCACGCCGCCGTTGTCGAAGTGGACTTCGTGCCAGGCGCCGGGCGATGCGGCAGGCACCAGCTTGCTGGCGCGGGCCAGGTTCATCACCTCGATGGCTTCCTGCGCCTTCACCTGCCGATCCAGATCGGCGGTAAGCCTGGGGCCTTCGGTATATTCGGTGCCGGGCAGGTTCTCGATGCCGAGCGTATCGTTCAGCTGCCCGCCGAACCGTTCGGCGGCAAGGCCGGTGCGGAAGCCCTTGCGCGCGGTGTAGATCGACGCCGCCACGCCGCCGGGGCCGCCGCCGACGATCAGCACTTCGAACGGGGCCTTGGCGGAAAGCTTCTCGCCCGCCTTTTCGGCAGCGCCGGTGTCGAGCCGGGCGAGCACTTCCTCCAGGCTCAGCTTGCCGTTGTAGAACGGCTGGCCGTTGAGGAAGGTGGCAGGCACGGCCATTACCTCGCGCGCGTCGACTTCGGCCTTGAAGGTGCCGCCTTCGATCAGCGTGGCGGTTACGCGCGGGTTGATGAGCGCCATCAGGGTAAGCGCCTGCACCACGTCGGGGCAGTTGTGGCACGATAGCGAGAAATACATCTCGAAGTGATAGTCGCCATCCAGCGCGGCGATCGCTTCCAGCTGTTCGGCCTCCACCTTGGGCGGATGGCCGCCGGCCCACAGCAGGGCCAGCACCAGGCTGGTGAATTCGTGGCCCATCGGCAGCCCGGCAAAGCGCACGGCACGGGCATCGTCCGATCCGCGCCGGATCAGGAAGCTGGGCTTGCGCGCATCGTCGCCGTCGAAGCTGGCCGTCACCAGATCGTGGCACGCCGCGATCTCGGTCAGCAGTTCGCGGGTCTGCGCGGACTTGGCATCATCCCCAAGCGAGGCGACGAGTTCGACCGGCTCGCGCAGGTTGGCGAGATAGGCCTTCAGCTGCTGGGTCATGGTCGCATCGAGCATCGCGGGTGGTCCTCGGATGGAGTGGGAAGGGAAGGAGCGTCGAGACCCGGAGCGGGGTTAGGGGGGTGCTCCGGGTCTCTTTGCGACCCGACCGGACACCCCGAGGGGAAATCCGGTAACGGGAAGGGCGAGCCGGCCTCAGTGGGACCGGTCTCGCCGGGGGGCTGATCAGATCTTGCCGACGAGATCGAGCGAGGGAGCGAGGGTGGCTTCGCCTTCTTCCCACGCCGCCGGGCATACCTGGCCGGGATTGTTGCGGACGTACTGGGCAGCGCGGATCTTGCGCACCAGTTCGTTGGCATTGCGGCCCACGCCTTCGCAGGTCTGCTCGACCAGCTGGATCACACCTTCGGGATCGACCACGAAGGTGGCGCGATCGGCCAGGCCAACGCCTTCGCGCAGCACGTCGAAATTGGTGGCCAGCGCGTGGTTCTGGTCACCCAGGAACGGATAGGCCAGCTTGCCGATCTTTTCCGAGGTGTCGTGCCAGGCCTTGTGGCTGAAGTGGGTGTCGGTCGACACGGCATAGACTTCCACGCCCAGCTTGGTGAGCATGTCGTAGTGTTCGCCCAGGTCTTCCAGCTCGGTGGGGCAGACGAAGGTGAAGTCCGCCGGATAGAAGAAGAACACCGCCCACTTGCCGCGCACGTCCTCGTCGGTCACCTGGAAGAAGTCCTTGCCCGCCTGGAAAGCGGTGGCGCTGAACGGTTTGATCTGGCTGCCGATGATACCCATTGAATACTCCTGTTGGTTATGCGCCCCTGGCGGACGATTCGGTTGAAGAACAGGACCGTCAAATAGGCTTTGATGCGCCGCAAAAAAGCGATTTTGTGCGATTGCGAAGATCGAAACAATCGATCAATCACGCGTAAGTTTCAGAAAGTGCAACAGATGTTGTAAAAAACGCAATTAAGGCTCCACGGGCCATAGGCCCGCAAGGCCGGAGCCGAAGCTGAAAGCGCAGGCGTGCAAAGCACACCTGCATGGCCGCCCGCAGCGGGCGCAGCTTTGCTGCGCATCTAGCGAGGACGATCCCGCGGAGGCGGGATCGCAAACTAACTACATTGCGCGCGATGCAAAAGCTTTTGATCCGCCAGCACCAGCGCCATCATGGCTTCCACCACCGGCACGCCGCGGATGCCGACGCAGGGATCGTGGCGGCCCTTGGTGCTGATCTGGGTGGCATTGCCGTCCCGGTCCACGGTGTCGACCGGGGTGAGGATCGAACTGGTCGGCTTGAAGGCCACGCGGCAGGTGACCGGCTGGCCGGTGGAAATGCCGCCCGCGATCCCGCCGGCGTGGTTCGCCATGAAGCGCGGCCCATTTTCGCCCCCGTTCTCTCCGGGCCGCATGGGGTCGGCATTGCTTTCGCCCGTGCCCAGCGCAGCGGCGAAGCCATCCCCGATCTCCACGCCTTTCACCGCGTTGATGCTCATCATCGCAGCGGCCAGCTCGCTGTCCAGCTTGGCATAGAGCGGTGCGCCCCAGCCTGCGGGCACGCCCTCGGCCCAGCAGGTGACCAGCGCGCCCAGCGACGATCCGGCCTTGCGCGCGTTCTCGACCAGGGATTCCCACCGCGTCACCGTTTCGGCGTCGGGGCAGAAGAACGGGTTGTTGCGGATCTCGCCCTTGTCGAACCGCGAGTACAGCAGCGGAACTTCCCCGATCTGCTCCACCCAGCCGGTGATCTCGACTTCGGGAATGACCAGCCTCGCCACCGCGCCCGCCGCCACCCGCGCCGCCGTCTCGCGCGCGCTGGAGCGCCCGCCGCCGCGATAGTCGCGGAAGCCGTACTTCGCGTCATAGGCATAGTCGGCATGGCCGGGGCGGTATGCCTTGGCCACTTCGGAATAGTCCTTGCTGCGCTGATCGGTGTTCTCGATCAGCAGGCTGATCGGGGTGCCGGTGGTGCGCCCTTCGAACACGCCCGACAGGATGCGCACCTCGTCGGCCTCGCGCCGCTGGGTGGTGTACTTCGACTGGCCGGGCTTGCGCGCATCGAGATAGGGCTGGATGTCCTTCTCCGACAGCGCGATGCCCGGCGGGCAGCCGTCGACCACCACGCCCAGCGCGGGGCCGTGGCTCTCACCCCAGGTGGTGAAGCGGAAGACGCGTCCGAAAGTGTTCCAGCTCATGGGCTCGCTCCATAGCGAAACCTTGGGCGCTGTCCATCTACCGCGCCGCAGGCGCAGCAAATGGAATGCGCTCACAGAGGCACGGAGGCACGGAGGGGTAGTGCAATCCCTCTGTGCCTCCGTGCCTCTGTGAGCGCCCAAAGCGGATCGCGGCTGCGCCGCGGGATTTCCTACAGCATCGCGGGTGTGCCAAGGCATGGACATTCGAAATCGGAGGCAGGAGCCGGCGCTTTCGCCCTTGGTGTCAACTTCGCATGTCGCCCTTAGGTGTTGAAAGATAACAGAAAGTCACGCAGGACTTGATCGTCACGATGTCAACTTCGTCAATTTTGCCCCTCGGCGACAAACTCGGGAGAACTGCGCCCCGGCTCTGGCAAAACGGCGTGAGCTGGGGCAGGAACAAAACGCGCTCAAGCAGCGATAGCGGTAGCGCAGAGAGAAGGCCCATGATTGCAAAGCTGACAGGCAGGCTCGACGAAACCGGCGCAGACTGGGCGGTGATCGACGTTCAGGGCGTGGGCTATCTCGTCCACTGTTCGGCCAAGACGCTGGCCGCGCTGGGATCGGCGGGCGATGCCTGCACGCTCTACACAGACTTGCAGGTGAGCGAGAACGACATGCGCCTGCTGGGCTTTGCCGAAGCGGGCGAACGCGACTGGTTCCGCCTGCTGACAGGCGTGCAGGGCGTGGGCAGCAAGATGGCGCTGGCGGTGCTCTCGGCGCTGTCGGCGGGTGAGCTGCGCCAGGCCTGCGCGGCGGGCGATGCCGCCAGCGTGGCGCGCGCGCAGGGCGTGGGTCCGAAGTTGGCCGGGCGGATCGTCAACGAGTTGCGCGACAAGGCCGGGGCAATGCCCGGTTCCTGGCCCGGCGGCGGCGTGGCGGGGGTGGTGGCATCTCCGCAGGGCGGGGCCAGCGCCGATGCCGTCAGCGCGCTCCAGAACCTCGGCTTCAAGCCCG
>JAGREI010000340.1 GCA_020446625.1 Erythrobacter sp. | reverse complement strand
GAAGGTGCTCTTGCCGCCCATGTTCGGCCCGCCCACCAGCCACAGCCGGTCGCGCGGAGAAAGGGTGCAGTCGTTGGCGACGAAGCGGTCCCCGGCGGCCGCCAGGGCGGCTTCCACCACCGGATGCCGCCCGCCCTCGATCGCCAGCAGCGGTTCCTCGGTGATCGCCGGGCGGCACCATTCGCCGTCGCTGGCGCGTTCGGCCTGTCCGGCGGCAACGTCGATCCGGGCGAGCGCGGCAGCGGTTGCGGCCACGGCTTCGCGCCGGGCGACAACACGCATCACCATGTCCTCGAAATGCGCTTCTTCGGCGGCGAGCGCATGGCCGCCCGCTTCGGCAATGCGGCTGGCTTCCTCGTGCAATTGCAGCGAGTTGAAGCGCACCGCGCCTGCCATGGTCTGGCGGTGCGTGAAGCCGCTGTCCGGTGCCATCAGCTTGTCGGCGTGCTTCGCGGGCACCTCGATGAAGTAACCGAGCACGCCGTTGTGCTTGATCTTCAGGCTGGGGGTGTCGGTTTCCGCCCGGTAGCGCGCTTCCATCGCGGCGATGGCGCGGCGGGCATTGCCCGAGGTTTCGCGCAGGTCGTCGAGCGCATGGTCATAGCCCGGCGCGATATAGCCGCCCTGGCCGCGCTCGGTGGGCGGTGCGGCGACCAGCGCGCGGCTGAGCAGGTCGGTGAGTTCGCCGTGGCCGCGAAGGTGCGGCAACAGCGCGTCGAGCAGCGCGGGCCGGTCCGGCATGGCCTGCAACAGGTCGTGCACGCGGCGCGCTTCGGATAGGCCATCGCGCAACTGGCCAAGGTCGCGTGGGCTGCCGCGCCCTGCCACCAGCCGCCCCAGCGCGCGGCCAATGTCGGGCAGGGCGCGCAGCATGGCGCGCAGGTCCGCGCGCAGCAGGGGATCGCCCAGAAGCCATTGCACCGTGGCGAGCCGCGCCTCGATCATGGCGCGATCGGCCAGCGGCGCGGCCAGGTCTTCGGCCAGCAGCCGCGCGCCCGCGCCGGTCACGCAGCGGTCGATCGCCGCGAGCAGGCTGCCTGCGCGGGTGCCTTGCTGG
Organism: Erythrobacter sp.; assembly: GCA_020446625.1. Taxonomy (GTDB): domain Bacteria; phylum Pseudomonadota; class Alphaproteobacteria; order Sphingomonadales; family Sphingomonadaceae; genus Alteraurantiacibacter. The sequence continues at coordinate 1,348 of JAGREI010000340.1, read as the reverse complement.
CTGGCCAGGATTTCCAGGCTTGCCCGCGTCGCCTCGTCCATCGCCATGTGCGCGCCTGACAGCCGCACCTGCGGGGGCAGCAACAAGGGCAAGTGCCCGCGCCCGGCGTGCTCCAGATAGGCCACCAGCCCTCCGGCAGCGGCCAGCATCGCGCGGCTGAACTGGCCGAACCCGTCGAGCGTGGCGACCCCGTGCAGGCCCTTCAGCCGTGTTTCCCCGGCATCGCTGGCGAATGTGCCTGTTGGGCGCAGCACGGCATCGAACGGAGCATCGGCCCAGCCCTCTGGCGCCACCAGCTCGCTCGCTCCGATCCGCGCCAGCACGGCGGGCAGTCGTTCGGGGGCGCATTCCTCCAGCACCATGGCGCCTGTCGAGATATCGCACGAAGCCACCCCGCACATGCCGCGCACCTCGCACACGGCGGCCAGCATGTTCGCCCGGCGCGGTTCGAGCAGCGCCTCCTCGGTCAGCGTGCCGGCGGTGACGAAGCGCACGATATCGCGCTTCACCAGCGCCTTTGAACTGGGCGTGCCTTCACGCCTGGCCCGCGCCCTGGCCTCGTCGGGCGTTTCCACCTGCTCGGCAATCGCCACCCGGCAGCCTGCCTTGATCAGCCGCGCGAGATAGCCTTCCGCCGCGTGGACCGGCACCCCGCACATCGGCACCGGCTCGCCGCCATGCTCGCCCCGGCTGGTGAGCGCGATGTCGAGCACGCCCGCGGCCACTTTCGCATCGTCGAAGAACAGCTCGAAGAAGTCGCCCATGCGGTAGAACAGCAGGCAATCGGCGGCCTCTGCCTTCAGCGCGTGGTACTGCGCCATCATCGGGGTTGCTGGACCGGCCATCGTGGCGAGGGACTAACGCGCGCCGCAGCGATTCGGGAAGGGCGGCATGGCCGCTTTCCCCTATCCCCGCAGCCAATCCGCTTCTATGGCTATGCCAGCACAGGGAGATTCAGTGTGGCCGAAGAGAAAAAGAGCAGCTTCACTGCGCGTGAAGCGCTGTTTTATCACGAGACGATCCGCCCCGGTAAGATCGAGATCATCGCCAGCAAGCCGATGACCACCCAGCGCGATCTGTCGCTTGCCTATTCGCCCGGCGTGGCCGTGCCGGTGGAAGAAATCGCCCGCGATCCCGCACTGGCGGCAAGGTATACCGCGCGCGCCAACCTGGTGGCCGTCATCTCCAACGGCACCGCCATCCTGGGCCTGGGCAATCTCGGCGCGCTGGCGGCGAAGCCGGTGATGGAAGGCAAGGCCTGCCTGTTCAAGCGCTTCGCCGATGTCGACGCCTTCGACCTCGAAGTCGACACCAAGAACATCGACGAGTTCGTCAACTGCGTGCGCTT